>JAKZTB010000045.1:0-12170 GCA_047517345.1 Alphaproteobacteria bacterium | reverse complement strand
GGGCGGTTGTCGGCAGTCCACATGGGGCACCTCAAGAGTAAATTCACCACCCCAGAGAATCACAGCTGATTCAGCTCTTCAAGAGGGGGCGCCGGATAACCGATTCATCCGACTCATAAAGTCCCCGGACGGACACTTAGTCATCGGGCTGAATCGGGCCATTCGACGGTAACGGCGGAGCCGCTTTTTACATTGTCTGGTTTCCGGTCAATGTGGATCTTCGGTTCCTGCCGGATCGGACCCACGGCGGCAATCGTCTTGAGCGCGTTGCCTTGCGCCCCACGGTCAGGCGCGACGTAGGCCTCCCGGCTCGATACCCGAACCGAAAAATCAAGGATGCCATCGATTGTCGCTGCTGGGATGCCCGTGCTCATAATGACTTCTCCCAAACCGCTGCGTAGTCGGCAGGGGAAGATGGCTCGTACCGAATACAGGCCTGGCCGGCGATGCCTGTTTCGACAACGCCCAATCGGAAATATCCGAGGCGCGTGAGTTCGAGCACGGCATCGATAAGTTCGGCTTCATCGATCGTGGTCCCAAGCCACAGCGAGATTTTCCCGGCATACCATTCAGCGTTGTTGGCTTTGCTTCCGGTATCGGTGAGCGAGAAGAAAAATTGGGTAAGTCCGGCCTTGATGCCAAATAGGCGATTGGCCGCTTTGATATGTCGGTCGATCAGCCTTTCCGTGATGCAGAACATGCTGTGGCTATCGAGCTTGAATAGGAACCCCGCGTCCTTCGCGCGCTTGAGGCTGCCCATGAGTTCGAACCGATCACCACCCCCGTAATGGCCAGCCGCTCCCGCTGGCTGAGTTCGAAAAATCCGGTCGAAGTCGCGTGCAAGGCACGCAGATCGAGGATGACCTTGTCCAAGTCTCTCAGCGTTGGATGCCGATAAACAGCCTCCATTGTGCGCTGCAGCGGCGTCAATTCACGGTGTTCGGCAAGGCTGACGACTTTTGTTGTATCGTTCATCTCGTCACCCCCGCGAGTCCGTGTCGGCGGGAGATCGCGCTGGCTTGGCCTTGAATGCGAAGCGAGCTGCACGCTCAACGCCGAGTTCGTCGCCCCTTAAATAATGGCGCGCGATGATCGGCCCCGGTTCGGCCGGCAAGTCGGCATGGTCGATATGGACATCCAGCTTACGCATGACGCCACACTTGCTTAGTCCGCCGTTTTAATCGGCGACGGGTAAAAACGGCTGGGTGCCGGTGGTACCCAACTACATCCGCCGATACGATGGCCGCTAGTCTTCGTTGAGTGCCCCCTGTCATGTCGTGAGTGTAGCTTCAGGCGTATGGGGAAACTATGTGATAACGAGAGGAGCCGCATGTCTGGAGTTGGCTACACCCGGAAGAACCTGTCATCTCGACTGACTTCCGTTGTGCCTCCAACATCCGACGTTCGCGCGGCGATGTCGGCTTTCAGCGGAATTACGTCTGGATTTTTCCAGCACCGGGCGAGACGCGCTACGCCTGTTGACGGAGAAAGATGACCCGACTCGGAAGTCAAACGTGCCGATTCATCAACGCCAGTTTCGTACTGCAATGAAAAGACGAACTAGATTTTGCCAAGCCGTTAAATCAATTCGATTGCACGATAAACGCCGACATCAGCGACGGCTTCAAGGCGTTATCCGAGTAGTATGAGATTTACGATGCTCGGATTGCTAGATATCAGCAGTGGCCGATTTCTATCCGCGAAGGTTTCGATAGCGGTCCGCTTGAAAGGAATCGACCTGGATCGCGTCGAGCTGCGCCGCCGCAGCTTGATCGAGTATTTCTCGCTCCGTCGGGCTGATAATCCCCGCAGCAACGGCGTTGTCCAACTGCTTTGCCGGACTGTCGTTCGCTAGAGCACCACTGAGGGTGGTCTCACGAACTTTTTCCCGGACCGGTTGGGCCCGTACGACCTTGTCGAGCGCCGCTTCGAGCCGGCCGAGACCGTCCTCCTGGCTCGCGGGAATGTAGACATCCGGCGTCAAACGAGCCCGTGCTTCGCCACCGTCGAGTAAACTCTGGGCCACCGCGGCACCGAGGCGGTCGCTCGGCGGCGCGTAACGCCGTCCTCGCGGGAACGCGAACGCTCGGGTCAGGACCGCGGCCGGCCGGTTCGGCAGGTTGGACAGCACGCCGGCGAGCGCCTGCTCGGCCTGCCAGGCGGCATGCTCGCAGGACCAGTCGAGGAACGGCCGGTCTTCCGCCGGTTCACCGTCGCCGTGAAATCGCTTCAAGGCGGAGGAGCCGAGATACATCCAGGCGAGCGCGTCGGCCAACCGTCCGGAGATCTTCTCACGGCGTTTCAGCGCGCCGCCCAACGTCGCCATCGATACGTCCGAGGTCAATGCAAACGCCGCGCTGAGCCGCTCGAACCGGCGGAAGTGGCGCGCTGTGGCGCCGGACGTCGGCGCGTTCGCCAGCCGGTCGCCGCTCAGGCCGAGCAGGAGGGCGCGCGCGGCGTTGCGTCCGACAAAACCGAGATGGCCGAAAAACGCGTGGTCGAACCGCCTTGTGTCCCCGGTGGTCACCGCTGTCATTTCCTCCTGCACGAACGGATGACAACGCACCGCGCCCTGGCCATAGACGATCATCGACCGGGTCAGGATGTTGGCGCCCTCGACGGTGATTCCGATCGGCACCGCAACGAAGCCTCGTCCCAGCATGTTGCGCGGCCCCCGGCAGATTGCCGCGCCGGCCTGGATATCCATGGCGTCGTTGATCACATTGCGCATCGAATCGGTGAGGTAGGCCTTGACGATCGCCGACAGCACCGCCGGTTTTTCGCCCGCATCGACCGCACCGCAAGTCAACCGCCGCGCCGCGTCCATCATATAGGTGTGGCCGCCGATCCGGGCGAGCGGTTCCTCGATGCCCTCGAAGCGGCCGATCGGCAAGTTGAACTGCTCGCGGATCGTCGCGTAGGCGCCGACCACACGGGTTGCATATTGCGCGGCGGCGGCGGATTGCGAGGGCAACGAGATCGACCGGCCCGCCGCCAGGCAGTCCATCAGCATCTGCCAGCCCCGGCCGGCCCCGTCGCGGCCGCCGATGATGAAGTCGAGCGGCACGAACACATCGCGGCCGATGATCGGGCCGTTCTGGAACGGCACACCCATGGGATCGTGCCGTTCGCCGATCTCGACGCCCTTGGTCTCGCGCGGGATCAGGGCGCAAGTCACGCCAAGATCCGCTTCTCCGCCGAGCAGCCCGTCCGGGTCCAGCAGGCGGAAGGCGAGCCCGACCACCGTCGCGACCGGCGCCAGGGTGATGTAGCGCTTCTGCCAGTTGAGACGCATGCCGAGCACCTCTTCGCCGTCGAAAGTGCCACGGCAGATCACGCCGGTGCTCCGCGGCGACGCGGCGTCGCTGCCGGTCTCGGGTTCGGTCAGCGCGAAACAGGGAATGTCGTCGCCGGCGGCCAGGCGCGGGAGGTAATGGTCCTTCTGCTCTTCGGTGCCGTAATGCAGCAGCAATTCCGCCGGCCCGAGCGAGTTCGGCACCATCACCGTGACCGCGGTCGCGATACTGCGCGTGGAAACCTTTGAGATCACCGAAGAATGGCCAATCGCGGAGAAGCCGAGGCCGCCATACTGCTCCGGTATGATCATGCCGAAAAACAGTTCGCGCTTGAGGAACGCCCAGACCTCCGGCGGCAGATCGCGATCCTGCTGGATCTGCCAGTCGTCGACTAGCGCGCACAGCTCTTCAACCGGACCGTCGAGGAAAGCCTGCTCGGCCGGCGAGAGCGGGCGCGGTTCGAAATCGAGAAGTTTTTTCCAGTCCGGCTTGCCAGAAAACAGGTCGCCGTCCCACCAGACGGTGCCCGCCTCGAGCGCGATCCGTTCGGTATCGCCCATCGAAGGGAGAAAGCCGCGCATTATCTTCATCAACGGTTTAGAGAGTAGGGGCCGGCGGATCGGCGGGACTCCTAAGAGTACGGCGCAGAGTACGGTTAGGGCCGCAAAGACCCAAAACAGGCTTGGCGCCTCGATACCCGATACGCTCCAAGCGGCGAATGCGGCTACGGCGGCCCCCACCCAGGCCCAGTAACCGCTTCCGACGTAAAGCAGGACGACGAACAGGATCAGTCCGGCGGCGATAAGCGCGATCGGGAGATAAGACATGGGCATTCAGTTCCGCAACGGTTTGCCGGTCTTCAGCATGTGCGCAATCCGGGCGATCGACGCCGGGCTCCGCGCGAGTTGGACGAACGCATCGCGTTCGAGGCCGAGCAAGGCGTCTTCGTCGAGTGTCTCGGTAATGTCGGTCGCGCCGCCGCTCAATACGCCGGCGAGCGCCTTGCCGACCACGGCGTCGTGCACCGTTGCCTTGCCCGTGAGACGGAAGCCATCCACCGCCAATCCGAGCGCGAGCGCGGCGGTCTCGCCGGGCAGCGAAATCGACTCCGCTTCGGGCGGTAGGTAGTCCGCGGCGAGCGACAGCACCCTGGCCTTGGCGTCGGCGAGCAGGCGGTCGCGATTCATCGTAATGCCGTCCTGTGGTCGTAGTACCAGAAGATCCCTGGCTTCTTCTGCCGAGCGCGCGATGGTGGCCAGGCCGATTGCCTCGAACGCCTTGACGATCGGCGGCATCGGGCCCTCGGCGCGGTTCGGATCTGCGCAGCAGCGCAGCAGCAACTCCTTGCAGCCGCCCCAGCCGGGAATAACACCCACGCCAACCTCGACCAGGCCAGTATAGGTTTCGGCATGGGCTTGCACGGCGTCGCAATGCATCAGGATCTCGCACCCGCCCCCGAGCGCCATGCCGGCCGGCGCGCCGACCACCGGGAACGGCGCGAATTTCAACGCCTTGTAAGTGCGTTGTCCCTTGCCCACCATCCAACGGACGACAGGCCACAGACGCAATTTTGCGGCGATCAGCAACAGGCCGATATTGGCGCCGACCGAAAAATTCTCCGCCTCGTTATAGACGATCAGGCCCTTGTACCGCTCCGGCACCAAATCGATCGCCTTATTGATCATCGCCAGGGACCGCGGGTCGAGCGCATTCATCTTGCTGTGGAACTCGAGACACAGCACCCCGTCGCCGATGTCCCATAAGCTCGCCGCGCCGTTCCGGGCGGCCGGTGGTCCGTCGCGCTTGACGTCTTCCAGCAGAACAACATCCGGCGGCTGCGCTATGTCGCGATAGTTGCCCTCGAAATCGAGATACTGACGGCGGCCGTCGGCCATGCGATAGAACGTACCATCGCCGGCTTGCTGCAACAGCGGCGGCACGGGCATTCCGTCGGCTTCGAGCTTGGCCCGAAACCATGCCGCGCCCAGCCGGTCGATCAGTTCGAAGGGGCCGTATTTCCAATTGTAACCCAGCCGCATGGCGGTATCGACGGACGCGATGTCGTCGGCGATTTCCGGCGCCTGCTGCGCGGCGTAGCACAGGGTGCCCGCGAGCACCTTCCATCCGTACCGGCCGCCCTTGTCGCCATGTTCCACGAGCGCCCGCAAACCGCCCTTCTTCGCGGCAGTGACGCTGGCGAGATTTGGGCGCGATGCATCGCTGTATTCGCCCGTGTCCAAGTCGCGCGCCTGTTTGACCTTTTCGCCGGACCGCGTGTCGAGGCGATAGAACCCACCCTTGCTTTTGCGGCCCGTATAGCCGGCCTCGATCATCGTCTCGATCAGTTCTGGCTCTCGATAGATCGCGTGGAACGGGTCGTCCTGATCGAGCGCGTTGGCGAGGCTCCGCAGCACGTGCGGCATCAGGTCGAGCCCTACCAGGTCCAACAACCCGAACACGCCGGTCTTGGGAATCCCCATCGGCCGACCTATCACCGCGTCGGCTTCCTCGACCGTGACGCCGTCTTCGATTGCCGCGACGACGGCGCTCTGCAACCAGTAGGTGCCAATCCGGTTGGCGATGAAGCCCGGCGTATCGTGGCATTCGATCACCGTCTTGCCGAGCACAATGTCGAGGAACGCGCGCAGCGGTTCGGCCCGGTCCGGCGCCATGTCGGGGCCGCAGACCAATTCCAGCAGCCGCATGTAGCGCGGTGGGTTGAAAAAATGAGTGATCAGGAAATCGCCGCGGAATCGGTCCGGCATGCCGTCGGTCAAGGTCGCGAGCGGGATGGTCGAGGTGTTGGAGGAGACCAGCGAACCGTCCTTGCGTACCGCTTCCAGCTTCTCATAGAGCGCGCGCTTGATATCGACCCGTTCGATGATCGCCTCGACGATCCAATCGCAGTCGGCCACGCGGTCGAGATGGTCGTCGATGTTGCCGGGCGCGATACGCCTGGCGTTGCGCTTGTGCATGAAGGGCGCGGGATCGGTCTTGAGCAGACGCTCGATCGCTTCTTCGGCGACCGTGTTGCGGTTGTCCGTGCCCTCCGGGACGATGTCGAGCAGTACGACCGGTATACCGGCATTGGCGATATGAGCGGCGATCCCAGCGCCCATCACTCCGGCACCGATTACTGCGGCTTTTTCGATGCGGCTCACGACACCGCTTCCAGAATCGTCGCGATTCCCTGGCCACCGCCGATGCATTGGGTGGACAGCGCGTATCGGCCGCCCTCGCGCCGCAGCAACGTGGCGGCCTTACCGGTAATCCGGGCGCCAGTCGCGCCCAACGGATGCCCGAAGGCAATCGCGCCGCCATCGAGATTGACCGTCGCCGGGTCGAGTTCGAGGTCGCGGATACAGGCGATCGCTTGCGCGGCGAATGCTTCGTTCAATTCCGTCACGTCTATGTCGCCAATCGCCAGTCCGGCGCGCGCCAGCGCCTTGCGGGTCGCGTGCACGGCCCCAATGCCCATGATTTCCGGCGCGCAGCCGGCGACGGCGATGCTTTTGATCCGCGCCAGCGGCATCAGCCCGTTGCGGTCGGCAAAGTCCTCGCTGCAGACCAGCGTCGCGGCTGCGCCATCGGTCAAGGGCGACGAGGTGCCGGCGGTAACCGTACCGCTCTCGTCGAAGGCAGGTTGCAGTCCGGACAGGTCTTCGAGCGACGTGCCCGGGCGCAGGCAACCGTCGCGCTCAACACGGGCGCCATTGTCGGCGATGGGCACGAGTTCGTCATCAAGATTGCCGGCGTCGCGGGCGGCCGCCGCCTTGGCCTGGCTCGCGACCGCGAATTCGTCCTGCGTCTCGCGCGGGATCTGGTAGCGCGCCGCCACGTTCTCCGCCGTCTCGCCCATCGAGATATAGGCCTCGGGAAGCCGCTTATAGAGATCGGGACTCGGCAGCGGGTTGTAGCCGCCCATCGGCACGCGCGTCATTGACTCCACCCCGGCACAGATAAAGACTTCGCCGGCATTCATCTGGATTGCGCCGGCCGCCATGTGGATGGCGTACATGGACGAGCCGCAGAACCGGTTGACAGTGGCGCCGGCCACCGATTGCGGCAACTCTGCGAGGAACCCCACCAGCCGGGCGAGGTTCAGCCCCTGCTCGCCTTCCGGAAAGGCGCAGCCTAAGATCAGATCCTCGACATCCTCGGCGTCGATTCCAGTTCGCTCGACCAGGCTTTTGATGGTCTGTGCCGCCAGCGCGTCGGGCCGCGTCCTTGCCAATTCGCCTTTCGCAGCGAGGGTGAAGGGAGACCGGACATAGCCGGCGATGACGACGTTTTTCATCTGCGCACCTTCAGGTCGGTCTCGAATTGGTCTCGGACGGTTCCGCGCCACTGGATTCGTCCGCAACGAGTGAGCGTTTGTCGATCTTGCCGATCAGCGTCTTCGGCAGCGTCTCCCGGAATTCGACCTGCCGGGGCATTTCGAACGGCGCCAATTTGTCCTTGAGGAAAGCGCGCAGTTCGGCGGCGGTGAGGGTCCGGTCTTCGCGCAGATGTACGAACGCCTTGACCGTCTCGCCCCGATGGGTGTCCGGGATGCCGCAGACCGCGACTTCCTCGACCGCGTCGTGCAGGTAAATTGCATCCTCGACCATGCGCGGATAAACATTGAAACCACCGCTCAGGATCAACTCCTTGATGCGGTCGACGATAAAGAGATAGCCGTCTTCGTCGAGATAGCCGACATCGCCGGTGCGCAACCGCCGGCCCCTGAAGACGTCCTTGTTGTCCTGCGCGCGGTTGGCGTAGCCGTCCATGACTTGGGGCCCGGTAATGCAGATCTCGCCGCGCTCCCCCTGGCGTAGAAAGCGTTCGGGATTGTCGAGGGAGACGATCTCGACAATCGTTGCCGGTAGAGGCAGACCGACGGAACCAGATTTGTTGATCCCCGTCACCGGGTTGACCGTGCAGACCGGTGCCGTCTCGCTGAGGCCATAACCTTCAAGCAGCGCGCAGCCGGACGCCTCGATAAATTCCCGCTGGACTTTGGCCGGCAGGGGCGCACCACCGGAAATGCAAAACCGTAGGCTCGACAGGTCGTGGACGTCTTTCTTCTGCGCCGCATTCAGAGCCGAATACATCGTCGGCACGCCGATGAAGACGGTCGCCCGCTCGCGCGCGATCGCTTTCAGCACCTCTGTCGGCTTGAAATGCGGCAGCAGGATAAGCTCGGCGCCGATGGTGAGATTGAGGTTCATCGCCGCCGTCATTCCGAAGGCGTGAAACAGCGGCAACACGCCGAGGATCTTCTCCTCGCCGCGAACAAGCCCGGTTCCCCACATCGCGGTCTGTGCCATGTTGGCGTGCAGATTGGCGTGCGTCAACCGCGCGCCTTTGGGGATACCCGTGGTGCCGCCGGTATATTGCAGCACCGCGACATCGCGTTTCGCATCGATTTCGACCGTTTCCGGCTTGCCGTCATTGTCGATCAGTTTTTCGAAGGAGAGGTGGTTGTCGTCGTCCGGAATGTTCGACACTTCATGGCGCTTGAGAAGCGTGAACAGGGCTTTTTCCAGGAAGGGCAACACACCAGCCATGCTGCAGACCACAAGCTTCTCGATCTGCTGCGAGAGGTCCAGCAAGGGCGCCGCCTTGCGGTAGAGCGGTTTAACGTTGAGGGTCACCAAGATGCACAAGCTCGAATCCGAGACCAGACGCGCAATCCCCGCTTCCGCATAGAGAGGATTTATGTTGACGACTGTGCCGCCGGCCTTCAGCACGGCGTGGAAACAGACGACGGCGTAGGGCGAATTCGGCAACATCAAACCGACCTTGATGCCCTTCCGCACGCCGAGCTGCTGAAAACCCTTCGCCGCACGGTCAACTAGATTGGCAATCTCCCGGTATCGATAGCGGCGGCCGCGAAAATTGACGCAGTGGCGGTCGGAGAACTCGGCCACGGCCTCGTCGAACAGGGCGGTCATGGGCCGCGCGGGAAAATCGGTCTCCCATTCTAGGCCCGCCGGGTACGACTTTTCCCAAAGATAGGGACGCGATGGCGCGACTGCCGTCGGCCACTGCCATTCCGTCGGCAACAGGCCGCGGACGGCGCGGCTTATGCTATCGGCGAACGGTACCCGCATACGCTCCTACCGGCGGCGATACGCGTTGTGCCGCACCGTCGTTGTTCTCCAGTTCGTTGATGAACGAGATCAAGATGTCGTGCGTCGCGCCAATGTCCTCGCGAAGGATCCCATGCCGAACGGTCGGGATCATGTGCAGTTGCTTGTCCGCAGACGCAAGACCCTCGTAAATCAGCTCGCCGCTCTTGGCGAGGACCACGGGGTCGTCATCACCTTGCAGCACAGTCACGGGACATGTCACCTTGCGGAGCTGCCGTTTGACGTCGTCGACGGCCCGGCGCAGCTCGTACAAGCCGCTCACCGGAATATGGCGATAGTTGACCGCCGGGGCTTCCGACTCGTTCATCAGGAAGTTTTTCACCCCTTCCAGCGGGAACGCCCATTCGGCAAGCCGGTTGGCGCCGTGGATGACTGGTACGGAAATCAGTTGCTTATTGCGGAACCGGATCGGCGCGGCGACGGTCGCGACGCCGGCGAGTCCGTCCGGCTGTTCCGCGGCGAGATGCAGGCACAACACGCCGCCCGTGGAGAACCCCACCATGCAAATACTGTCGACGTTGCCGGACATGATTTCGTATGCCCTGCGCACGGACGCCAGCCAGTCGCCCCACTTCCGGTCGCGCAGATCCCAGGGCGAAGTGCCGTGTCCCGCCAGGCGTGCACCGATGACCGGATAGCCAAGATCGGCAAGCTTGTGGCCGAAATCGGAGAGCTCGGCCGGCGATGCGAGAAACCCGTGCACCAGAACAATGCCGAGAGCTTTATGGTCTTTGGGTATCAGAAGATATGGCCGGCTGTCGGCGTATGCCGTCTCGCGTTGGTTCAGCTCCTTGTGTTCGGGCTTGTCGTAGTGACGACGGCACCAATCGTAGGCACGGAGCTCGTCGTCGAAGCGGTACTTCGCATCGGACTGCCGATCGAATTCGGAGGACTCCTCGAGTGCCGCGCGCACCACGCGCTCTACCCCGGGGACCGGCGCCGCCTCGTTGGCATAGACCTCGACCATATTCTCCAACCGGATTTCGTGGATGGAATGGTCTTCATCGAGCTTCGGCAGCAAACGGTATTCGTCCGGTGCGGTCTCGATCAGGCCCGAGGACGTGGCGAGATCGAGGAACTGATGGAATTCCGCGTTCAACCCAGCACGGAGACCGGAATAGGCCTCAGGATTAAGCAGGCTCGCATGCAGATGAAGCGATGATTCTCGCTGGATATTTTTAATCGCGAGATAAAGCGCCGCATGGAACCGGTCGTGCGGGACGCGGTCGCGGCCGGACTCCAGAATAGTGAGAAGGAGTGTCGCGGCAAGATGGCTCAGATTGATCGTGACGCCGGCATACATTTCCCGCATCGCGTCATCCCGCAACGTACTGGTCTTGCGCTGCAACAGGTTAACCAAGAGACGTTCCGCCCATCCCAGGGATCTTTGCCGGAGACTGAAAAGATCCTCAAGACTGTCGATTTTTTCGAACGCGCGATTGAGGAGCAGGCGCTCCCACCAGGAATCGTAGATTCGCGGCTTGAGGGCCGCACAGAAACGGACGTCCATGTCGGTTTTCTCGAGGAGGATATTCCCCTCGATAACGATTTCCTCCTTGAACTGGTTGCCCATACCGCGGGCAAAAAGGTCGGCCCCTTTATTCAGAATATTGTCGGTCACGCGGATCGGGAAGAACGTGATGTTTGCCGGCACGACGAATGTGGGTTTGCGGGCCGACTCGAGCAGCGCGTCGATGGTCTCGAGCCCGAGAGCCTCACGCCAGCGTTCGAGGCGCGCCGCGTTGCCCTCCTGATGCGTGGACAGGATTCGTTTCTTGAAGAGTTCCAGGGTCGTCGCGATCGCCGCCGCGCCCTTGTGATGTTTGCGCCGTTCCTGGGCGGTGACGGAGAAGACGCTGAAATCGCCGTCGGCGCCCAAGACGTCGCGATCCTTCACGATTCCGCCCTCGGGAAAGACGACGATCTTCCGGCCGCGTAACACCTCCGCCGCCAGGAAAGGCAGCAGTCCTTTGAGATCGTTCGGCACGGCACCGATACTGCGAAGGAAGTTTGCGGCCGATTCGTTGCCCTTGAAAAACTCGCTGGCGGCGACGCTGCGGCAGAACGCGTCGGTTTCCTGGTAGAGGAGATACGGAGGGACGACGGTTTCGAATCGGGCGAAATGGTTGAGCAAAAAAATCTGACCGTCCTGCGCGAGGTCGGCGGGATCGTGAAGGGTTATGGTGACACCGAGGCGGTTGTAAAGAAACGAGAATGCCCGTACGCACCATCGGTACGTCGATTCATTGATCGCTAAATCGGCGCCGTTGCTCATGGCGTTGGCAGGACCTTGTTATCGTTTTCGAAAATCTCGATAGGTTTCCAGCTTTCCCCGCATTGCATTTGAAAGATCAATGATTTCAGTATGGTTAACATCCTTCGACGACTAATTATACCACAGTTGACGAGTCCTGCCTTTTCAGCACTACAAATTCTTGCCTGGGCTGCCCTGGCCAAAAGCCTCGAACAAAGCTGGATACTTGCGCGACGAACGCGTTACCGATTGATCTTTACGTTGAAAGAAAGGTGCGCTCTTATCGGGTCCACACATGGCTGAGGGTGTTCTCTAACTCGAGGTCTGAATGTCAAGCTCTCCGTGATGTGCCTGCCGAGGCCACTGTTCTCTCCGCGGTAGGGGCTTTGCCCTCCGCATGATGGCGTTAGCAGCCCGTTGACAAAGGCGCTATTGACCGGGTTTCACTCGACGGCGAAACATAACGCGACGAAGGCGGTTTCG
>JAKZTB010000044.1:0-3249 GCA_047517345.1 Alphaproteobacteria bacterium | reverse complement strand
CATCACTCGGGTAACGAAGCCCGCCGCGATCATAAGAGCCTCGGTTTTCTACTGTCCACATCGGCCTCGTCCTCAATTTGCCAAGGCCTACCTTGAATCACATCCGACTCATATGATTCAATAACTTTTCGGACGGACACTGAGTGCCCGGATCGGTATCGATGCCGAAGCGGAAGGAGTCGCCGACGGCGAAGGTCCCTGGATCGAAGTTGATCGTGAGCGTGTCCGATCCATCCACGACAACGAACGCGACATCGCTGGAGACGAGGCCGGTGCCCGAGTCGAATACCGGACCGAAAGAGCCGCCGCCGGCCGAATCGAAGTTGGTTCCCGCGGGAAGCGTGATTACGACACTCTCGATGAAAGTGCCGGTGCCACCGTTGTCGAAGCTGATACTCCAGAAATCACTAACATTGAAGCTGTTGGCTCCCGCCGCGGCGGCGGTAACCGCCAAGAGGTCACCATCATTCCAGACGAAGACATCGCTGCCGGCGCCGCCGGTCAGTGTATCGGCGCCCGTGCCGCCGGTCAGCGTGTCGTCGCCGATGCCGCCGTCGATGGTGTCAATTCCGGCGCCGCCGCCGAGGGTGTCATTTCCGGCAAGGCCACTGATGGTGTCGTTTCCGGCAAGGCCATTAATGGTGTCGAAGGCCGCGGTGCCCGCAAGCACATTGTCGCCGCTGGTACCTTGAGAATCGGTGGTGGGTACGGGGGCAGCGCCCTGCTCTTGCAACGCCTCCAAGAACTGTGTCGAAAAGCTGAATTGGCCAAAATCGAGGGGGCCGAGCGCGGGATTGTCGAATGCAAACTGCAAAATGGCGCCGGAGCCGATGAAATCTATATCGGGCGGCCCAAGTGAATCTATCTGCCCGCTGGAATCGGTATCGAAACCGCGGATATTGCCGTTCGGTTCAAGGTGAATATTGAACGACACCGTGCTGCCGGTGCCGAAGGCGACCCTGGTGATGTCCACCTTCACCACGCCCGCGCCCAATCTCTCGAAACGCACGAAAAAATCCGTGGGCTTGGACAGCGGGTCGGAGACGCGTATCGCAGTTGTACTTGAATCGCCGTTCCGGCGAAGGTTCGGCAATTCCAACGCGGCGAACAGGTCCGCATTGCGATTGGCTTCGGCGTCCCGGCGCCCCGATTCGTTGGCGCGCTGAATCGCGGCCGCCAGGTTCGAATTGTCGGCAATCGCTGCGAGCGTAGCCATTTACCCGGTTTTCCTGATGCCTCCTCCCAATCGCCAACAATGCTAGCACAATGGGCATCCGAACGGGGGTTCGGCCGCGATCTTCGCGGCACGAACTGAAGCCGGGCGAGCGCGATGACGGCGGATCCGCTTCTCGGGCCCCACGCCGACGCGACCACCATTCTTCCAATCGGCGTCATGCTCGAATAGGACGCGCGGTTGCGTCCCTCGGCGATCCGGCGGCGACAAAAAAACGCCGGACCTTTGGCGGTCCGGCGTTTCACGCAAGGAGAGTATATGGTCAGAGGACTTAAAGGAGGGAGGGAAAATCGCTGACCATGGGGGCATATTCGGGAAGATTCTCGGGCCGCGCATTAACTTGGATCAATCCAGCGCGTTTCCCCCTGGCTTCGCGCAGGCAGGCGCATACGGCGCCAAGTTTCAAATGCGTGGCCGGCGATCATTGTGCTACCCTGGCGGAAGCGGTCCGGCGCAAGCTCGCCGCGCCTGGAGAGAGCCGCAGGTGACGCACCAGAAGGCGCCAGTCTTCCGCTTGAGTCGCGCGGGCCTGCGTTTCCTCGCCGGCTTGGCGCTCGTGATCGCGGGACAACCGGTCCCGTCCTTCGCCACCGTTCCGGTCGATCTGGAACTCGTTCTCGCGGTCGACGTCTCGGGAAGCATGGACCGCGAAGAAGCCGAGATGCAGCGCGCCGGCTATGTGTCGGCGCTGGTCGACCCGAAGGTGCTCCGAGCGATCCGGTCTGGCTATCACGGGCGCATCGCGGCAACTTACGTCGAGTGGTCCGGCTGGGACCACAACGAAGTGATTACCGACTGGAGGCTGCTCGAAAGCGAGGAAAGCGTCCGGGCGTTCTCGGACGTCATCGCCGCCGCGCCGTTGACGCGCGGGCGCTATACGTCCATCAGCGGCGCCATCGAGTTCTCGCTGCCGCTGTTCGACCAGAACGCGTACGAAAGCAAGCGCCGGGTCATCGACGTCTCCGGAGACGGACCCAACAACTCGGGCCGCCTGGTCCTTGTCGCGCGCGACGAGGCGGTCGCGGCCGGGATCACCATCAACGGCCTTCCCATCGTCAACGGCCGAATCGATCCCTTCGGCTGGCCGCAATTGCCGTATCTCGACCTCTATTACGAGAGCTGCGTCATCGGCGGGCCGCGGGCCTTCATGGTCGTTGCCGAAGGCTTTCACACGTTCGCCGCCGCGATCCGCAAAAAATTGGTGATCGAGATCGCTGATCTCGCGCCGGGGGACGTGGAGTGGACCGGGCTTGAGCGCGCGGAATCTTTCTGGTGGCGCGCCGCACCCCAGAGGCGCGCGCCGTCTTTCGTGTTGCGCGCGTCACTAGATGGGCACGCGCCGTCTTATTCCGGCCGCATGGCGCACGCGAGACCGCGGCCGGAATCCTTGCACAGGGTCTCGGGCGGCCCGTTGCCCGGCACGGCAAGCCTCGCCGAGGTGGTTCCGCCGCGTTGCGACGCGGGCGAGAGAATGCTGCATCAAAGAATGATGCAGTGGCAGTGGAACCTGGATCAGAACCGTTAGGACGATCGGTTCTTGTTCCTTGCCTCCGGTTCCTTCGGACGTTCGCGCCCATGGCCCGCGACGAACGCGCTTGCGATTGGTCGCCATCCGTCCGGTGATCGCGGCGGAGATCCATGAAATCGCTTTTTCTTCCATTCTCGCGACAGCGGAGCGCGGGGCCGAGCACGCTCCGGGGCATGGGCTACATGCTGGTCATGGCGGTCTGCGCCAGCGCCCTGAACGCCGCCGTCAAGCATCTGTCGGCCGAATTGCATCCGTTCGAGATCACGTTCTTTCGCGCGCTCTTCGGGTTTCTCGCGTTCGTACCTTTGTTCATGCGCCACGGCTGGGCGCCGCTCAGGACCGAGCACCTCGGTCTTCACGTCGTGCGCGGGGTGCTGACCGGCGTCGGATTGCTCATTCTGTTCTGGGGCTTGAGCATGACACCGCTCGCGAAAGCCCAGGCACTGTCGTTCTCGACGCCGCTGTTCGCCACCTTCTTGGCCTACAC
>JAKZTB010000043.1:0-9564 GCA_047517345.1 Alphaproteobacteria bacterium | reverse complement strand
CTCAGAAAGGCCGCCGCTCGAACCGTCGATGACCTATGGGATGCCATCGCCGAGATCATCGAACTCTTCACACCAACCGAATGCGCCAACTTCTTCGCTAACTCAGGATATGAACCAGAATGATCGGAAAATGCTCTAGACCTGCATCTCATGGAAGGCGCTCTCGAATTTCTGATCCACGGGACCGGACTGTCGCTCTGGACGTTCGCCGGCCTGTGCGGCGTCTCGTTCTTGGGAAGCTTCATCGCCGGCGCGCTCGGGCTGGGGGGTGGGTTGCTGGTGCTCGCGACCATGTCGCTGGTGCTGCCACCGACCGCTTTGATTCCCCTGCACGGTCTGGTTCAACTGGGGTCGAACGGCTTCCGTTCGGTCTTGATGCGGCACTCGATCAACTGGCCGATCGTTCCTGCGTTCGTCCTTGGTTCGATGGCGGGGTCATTCATCGGGGGTCGCATGGTCGTCGCCCTCGACACCTGGATATTGCAGCTGGCGCTCGGCCTGTTCGTTCTCTATGCGACGTGGACGCCGGGTTTCCGCAGTCGTCCGCCGGGGTCGGCCATGTTCTTCGGCGTCGGCGCGTTCAGCGGCTTTTGCACCATGTTCGTCGGCGGTAGCGGCCCGCTGGTGGCCCCTTTCGTGTTCGCGGCCTGCCCGGAGCGGCAACGGATGGTTGCGACGCACGCGACGCTCATGACCTTCCAGCATATTTTCAAGGTCATCGCCTTCGGGGTTGTTGGCTTTGCGTTCGCGCCCTATTGGCCGCTTCTCATCGGTCTGATTGGGTTCGGCACCGTGGGAACCTATTACGGCCGGCTGGCGCTCGATCATTTGCCCGAGCGACTGTTTCGTATTGCCGTGCGGGTTATTCTGACGTTGCTCGGAATTCGGCTGCTATACGCGGCGGCGGCAAGCTTTCCGATCGACCGCGGCTGACGTCTGCGGCACGTCCGGAAGTCGGAAGGCATGATCCACTCACGGGGAAACGCACCGACCCCCCCCGATCGGCAAACCAAGGAGAGTGAACAGCCGGAATTAAGGGGCTGTTCCGATCCGGTTGGCCCATGTAGATTTTCGGATCCGCGGATTCGGGCCCGAGGGTTTCGGGAACGTCAGGCCGCCGTTTCACGGCGAGGCGACACAGGTCGCGGGTGGGATGCGTAAACGATACCGGGAACCAACATGACGGATATCCAATATCTGGCGCCAGCCACGCTCGATGAAGCGGTCGGCGCCTATGCGGCGGCGGCGGGCGCGGGCCGCATCCTGGCCGGCGGCACCGATCTTCTGGTCCAGATGCGCTCTGGCCTGGTGCGCCCGGGGCTGATCGTCGACATCAAGAAAATCGTCGAGGTGACCAGCGTCGTCGAAACCGACGATGGCGGCTTCTTCGTCGGCGCCGCCGTCTCGGGCGCGGTGCTGGAGGAACACCCACGCTTCGGCGCGGTATGGCCCGGCGTGCTGGAAGCGCTCAATTTGATCGGCTCGACCCAGGTGCAGGGGCGCGCCTCGCTGGGCGGCAATCTGTGCAATGGCTCGCCGGCCGGCGACGCCGTGCCGGCGCTGTTCGCCGCCGGCGCGATCGTCACGCTGCAGGGGCCGGACGGTCGCCGCGACGTGCCGGTTGAGGATGTGCCCGCCGGGCCCGGCCGCACCAACCTCGCGCCCGGCGAGATCGCCGTCGGCTTCACCCTGCCACCCCGGCCAGCCGGGTCATCCGATGCCTACCTCCGCATGATACCGCGCACCGAGATGGATATCGCGGTCGTCGGATGCGGCGTCAACCTGACGCTTGAAGACGGCGTGTGCAAGGCCGCGCGGGTCGGGCTGGGCGCCGTGGCGCCGACGGTGCTGCGGGTCGACGCGGCCGCCGAGGCGCTGATCGGCGGATCGGTCGAGGGGGATTCGCTCGAGGCCGCGGCCGCGGCCTGCCGCGCCGCGTGCAATCCGATCGACGACAAGCGGGGCACCATCGCTTACCGCACCAAGGTTGCCGGCGTGCTGCTGAAGCGCGCCGCGGCCATCGCCGTCCAGCGCACCGCGGGCATCGCCGCCGAACGCGAAAAGGGAGCGTAAGCCATGGCCAAACTGCATGTTTCCACCACCATCAACGGCGAGCCCGAGGAGTTCCTCTGCGCGCCCGACGAAACGATGCTGGATGCGCTGCGCAACAGTCTCGGCCTGACCGGCTCCAAGGAAGGCTGCGGCTCGGGCGATTGCGGCGCCTGCAGCGTCACCCTCGACGGGCGCCTGGTGTGCGCCTGCCTGATGCTGGCCGCCGAGGCCGAGGGCGCCGAGATCGGCACCATCGAGGGCATGGCCGAGGGCGAGACGCTGCATCCGCTGCAGCAGAAATTCCTCGAGGTCGCGGCGCTGCAATGCGGCATCTGCACGCCGGGCGTGCTGGTGGCGGCCAAGGCGCTGCTCGAGGCGAACCCGGACCCGAGCGAAACCGAGGTACGGTTCTGGCTCGCCGGCAATCTCTGCCGATGCACGGGGTATGACAAGATCGTCCGCGCGGTGCTCGAAACCGCGGCGGATCTGCGGGAGACGGTACAATGAACGAGATGTCCAACAAGTGGATCGGCCAGCGCACCATCCGGCCCGACGGCGCCGACAAGGTCACCGGGCGCGCCGCCTTCGCGGCCGACGCCGCCATGCCGGGTATGATCTGGGGCAAGGTGCTGCGCAGTCCGCACCCGCATGCCGTCATCCGCGGCATCGACACGTCGAAGGCCGAGGCGCTGACCGGCGTGAAGGCGGTCGTCACCGCGGCCGACATCACCGATTATCCGGTCGATACGCCGGTGCCGCTCGGCATTCAGGACATGCGCTGGATGTGCCGCAACGTGATGGCGCGCGAGAAGGCGCTGTTCCACGGCCATCCCATCGCCACCGTCGCCGCCACCACCGAGGCGATCGCGGCCGAGGCCTGCCAGCTGATCGAGGTCGATTTCGAGGTGCTGCCGTTTGCCGTCGAGATCGACGACGCGCTTCAGCCGGACGCGCCCATCCTGCACGACTTCGTCGAGTTCGAAGGCAAGCCGTCCAACATCGCCGGCAAGATCGAGCACACCAAGGGCGACGTCGCGGCCGGCTTCGCCGAGGCCGATGTGGTGATCGAGCGCAGCTTCACCACCCGGCCTGTGCATCAGGGTTATATCGAGCCCCATGCCTGCCTGGTCAGCGTCGCCGCCGACGGCAAGACGACCATCTGGAGCTCGAGCCAGGGCCAGTTCATGGTGCGCGCCATGACGTCGATGCTGACCAACATTCCGCAGAGCGACATCCGCGCGATCCCGGCCGAAATCGGCGGCGGCTTCGGCGGCAAGACCATTCTCTATCTCGAGCCGCTGGCCACCATCCTGGCCAAGAAATCCGGCCGGCCGGTGAAGATGGTCATGACCCGCGAAGAGGTGATGCGGGCGACCGGTCCGACCTCGGGCTCGAAGTCCTCGGTGAAGATCGGCGCCAAGAAGGACGGCACCATCACCGCCGCCGAGGGGGTTTTCTATCTGCAGGCCGGCGGTTTGCCGGGCTCGCCGATCCGGGGTGCCACGGCGTGCTCGTTCGCGCCCTATGATATCCCCAACGTCCATTCGCTCGGCTACGACGTGGTGTGCAATCGCTCCAAGGTGGCGGCCTACCGGGCGCCGGGCGCGCCGATCGGCGCGTTTCCCATGGAGTGCGTGCTCGACGAGGTCGCCGAGGCGATCGGCATGGACCCGCTCGAGTTGCGCCTGAAGAACGCCGCGCGCGAAGGCACCAAGGCGGCGCACGGGCCCACCTATCCGCGCATCGGCTATGCCGAGACCGTCGAGGCCGCGCTCGCCCATCCGCATTCGAAGGCACCGCTCGGCCCGAACCAGGGCCGCGGCGTGGCCAGCGGCTTCTGGTTCAACGCCGGCGGCGAATCGAGCGCCCAGGTCAACATTACCGAGGACGGTAACGTCGTCGTGACCACCGGCCATCCGGACGTCGGCGGCTCACGCGCCTCGATCGCCAACATCGCGGCCGAGCTCCTCGGCATCGACTACCGGCGCGTGTCGGTGCTGATCGGCGACACCTCGACCATCGGGTTCAGCAACCTGACCGGCGGCAGCCGCGTGCTGTTCGCCTCGGCCATGGCGGTGACCGAAACGACCGACAAGGTCATCACCACGCTGCGCCAGCGTGCGGCCAAGATCTGGGAGATCGACGCCGACGCGGTCATCTGGGAAGACGGCGCGGCGCGCCCCGCCGGCGACAATGCCGGCAAGTTCAAGCCGCTCAGCCTGGAAGAGATCGCCGCCAAGGCGCCCCAGACCGGCGGGCCGATCGGCCACGGCGCGCAGCTCAACACCACGGGCGCCGAGGGCGGTTTCGCGACGCATATCTGCGACGTCGAGGTCGATATCGATCTCGGCATCGTCCGGGTGCTGCGCTCCACCTTGTTCCAGGACGTCGGCCGGGCGATCCACCCGGGCTATGTGGAGGGCCAGATGCAGGGCGGCGTCGCGCAAGGCATCGGCTGGGCGCTCAACGAGGAATACATCTACGACAAGGACGGCAAGCTCGATAACCCGGGCTTCCTCGACTACCGCATGCCGGTGTGTTCGGACCTGCCGATGCTCGACAACATGATCATCGAGATCCCCAACCCGAAGCACCCGCAAGGTGTGCGCGGCGTCGGCGAGGTACCGCTGGTCCCCTCGCTCGGCGCGATCCGCAACGCCGTCTACGACGCGTTGGGTATCCGCTTCTACAGCCTGCCCATGTCACCGCCCAAGGTGACCGAAGCACTGGACATGCGTGAAGCGGCGGAGTGAGCGGGCGAGGCGAACGACACCGCGCAATTGCCCGTATCACCGGCGGGCCGCGGCAAGAAGGAAATTGAATGGAGCTCGTAAGCTTCATCACTTTGGAGGACGATGGAACCGACCAGATCGTTTCCTTCGCGATCCAAGTCGATGAGATGGAGATTAAAAGTCTCACTCTGATTCGCACGCTTAAATTCGAGGCACTGCTGGACGAAACCGAACGAGGGGTTTCGGTTTCGATGGAATACGAAACAGAAGACGATTTTGAAAAGCTCACGATTGTTAGGCTAGATTCCGACGTCGTAACGATCGCGACCGAGACATCAAGATACGAACTCGACATCGGTCGAGTTGATCCCAGCGAAGTGTCAGAAATGAAGGCCCTGTTCGAGCGCATGAATTTCGATAAAAGATTTACGATCGAGTATCGCTAACGAACGGACCGAGCCGCCTATCCAGTCCCGACCCCTTCGCCCATGAAAGGATCAGCGGATGGTTCCGGCGGATCTGTTGACGGTGGTGAAAGTACTAAAGGAGGCCGAATATGACTGAGCGGCGGTCGTGGGTGAGAACTATCGGTTGCTATCTGGCCCTTTGGATTTCGTTGGCGTCGGCTCTCTCGGGCTGCACCACTTCTGACGGCCAGCCGTTGATTGGTGCGAACACAGCCGACAAGTCGTTCTGGAACTTCAACGTCTGGGGCACAGAGCGCGCCTTTACGGCAGGCATCGAATCCATCAAGACCGATCTGATGGCGGCTGCACCCGGCACGTTCGAGCTGAAGATCCACTATCGTGACGCACTAGGTCATCGCAAGCAGAACCCCGAAAGCATCAAGAATGGCGTATTCGAAGCGGGGCAAATTTGCGTTGGCTACTACCCCCAGAAATTTACGCTCTTGTCGGTCATGGAATTGCCGTTCCTGCTGCCGATTTCGATGGAACAACGGGCCAAGGTTGAAATGGCCGTGATGAACCACCCAGACATCCGAGCCGAACTCGCGGATCTCTGGAACATGGAGTTCTTGGGTCCGTCATTTGTGCCGGCCTACGAGTTTATGGGCAACAAGCGGATCGAGACGGTCGCCGATATGAAGGGCGTCACGGTGCGTATCTCGGGTCGCAATGCTAAGGTGCTTCAGGTGTTCGGCGCTATACCGGTCAGAGTTTTCGCGCCTGACGGATACAAGGCACTCGAACGCGGAACCATCGACAACTTCGGCTTCCCGTACTCGTATGGGTTCGGCGTGTTCAAGCTGTACGAGGTGTCGAAATACGTTACCGAGGGTTTGGCTATGAGCGGCTTCTTTTGTTTCCAAGGCGTCAACCGGGATGCCTGGAACAAGGCGCCTGCGGCGGTGCGCAAAGAGATGCCGGTGGCGCAGCAGAAGGCCCGTGATGCCATAGTTTCGGCCTACCGCGCTGCCGACGAGAAATGGATCCCGATCTTCAGAAATAATCTCGAAGTGGTGCGGATCTCACGGGAGACACGGGGGAAACTCGCCGCCGTTGCTGACAAAATCTGGAAGAAATGGGCCGACGCCCAGGACGCCGCAGGCCGACCCGGCAGCAACATGCTGAAATTTGTGCGGGAACAGGTGGCGAAAGCATCGATGTAGATCGAATCGCGCCTTAAGAATCCGGCGCGAGCTTAGGGGTCAGGTCCAGAATATTGAATTGTCCAGGGTTTGGGGTCACACGAATGCACCAACCAGGGAAACGCGGCACCTGAAGCGGAAGCGACGGCAAGTTCAATTTTATCTGGACCGGTGATGACTTTTCGCTGAGTTTCGAAGCGAACCATAATCGGGAGGCCGGCGATGTGGACCATTAACCGAATCGATCATGTGGTCGTATGGGTTCGCGACCTCGAAAAATCGATGGCGTTTTATGAAACCCTCGGCTTCGAAATCAACCAAATCTCCTTGGAGGAGCACCGCGCCGGCAAGATTCCATTCGTCGCGGTCAAGGCGGGACCCGACAATCAGATCGATCTTCGGCCCGACCCCAACTGGGTTCCGATCGCGCGCGGCAAGGGCAACATGCAACACATAAACGTGGTCGTCGACGGCATCGTCGACATCCAGGTGCTGGTTGACGAGCTGGCGAAGCGCGGCATCACGCCCGATCACGGACCGGAGGTGCAGGGCGGGACATGGCGCATCGATGTCTATGATCCCGACAACAACCGCATCGAAATGGCGCTCGGAGTCCCTGCTTGATTCGCAGGGTTTGGGGTCAGGTCTTAAATTGTAAATTCAGCGTTGTTTCGCTTGGATGCGAATCGGCCGCACGATAGATGATCGAGGGCATTCCGCGAATTTCCAGATTTCAAACTTCAAGACCCGACTCCAAATCTCGCGAGGGGATTGGAATTTGCCGCCATCCAGTTACAGGACGCCGCAACAAATGACCTGATGGGACTGCCATATCGTAAGGGGTCTCACATCTCTCAGATGGATCGAAAAATATTCGATTGAATTTTCCATATTTCCTAAATTGTTGAGCCAGCCGTTTCTCTTCCTGCCTTGATCCGTCTGCGGTGCGAACGCATACGAAAAGTAGATCGGTTTATGCGGAATATTTTGCCTGAGCTTTGAAAGAAAATTATCAAGATCGACGATATATTCAAAAAACCCCGAGGCAACGATAACATCGACGGGTTCGTCGGGCAGATCGAACTCTTGATTGAAATCTATGACAAAAGAATTTCGATGGATGGCGACACAATCAATCGGAACGTAAGTACACGATTTCGGAATAAAGCGGGAAAGGTTTTGCGATCCCGCGCCTAAATCCCATACAGCTTCAAATGGTCGAATATATTTACCTATCACCTGATTCCGATCCATCTATTTGGGATCGGATTTCGCAACTTCTGTCCAACGATCGAATTCAGTGCTCACAAACGGCCTTTCAATCATCAACGCATGGATACGTGCCCTTGGCTGATTCCAATGCCGAACCGCGAAAATGTGACATTCCGCTATTTACAAGTGCTTAACGATCTATCTGGCTGACAAGCACAAGAATCTGGGGTCAGCAGAGGTGAGGGGTCAGGTATTAATTGTTGAATTCGTCGCCGCTGATTTCGAACCGAATAGACGGGATCTTAGACGGTTGATGGCTTTCCAAAATTCAACAATCAAGACCTGACCCCAAACCCTTGTGGATCCCGGATCGCAAGGCTCGAACGCCGGAAACCTCCGGTTTCCGGGCTCGCCTGACGTCCGGGATGACAGGCAAGGACGATGGCAGGAACTTCTGATCCGGGACACTAAGGATGTGCCGGCCCCGACACCGGGAGCTCGCCGGGAAGACGGATATGATCGCGGCTGATGGTCGAAATATCGACCAGCCCCATGGCGGCCATGGTGCGGCGGATCTCGGCCTCGAAGATTTCCAGGGCGCGGGTGGCGCCGGCCTCGCCGGCCGCGGCGACGCCGTAGAGCATGGCGCGCCCGACCGCCACCGCGTCGGCGCCGAGCGCGAGACCCTTCAACACGTCGCTGCCGCGGCGGACGCCCGTATCGGCGATAATCGTCAACCGGTTTCCGACCGCATCGACGATGGCCGGCAACGCATCCCAACCGGTAATCGCCGTGTCGTTCACGTTGCCCGCATGATTGGAGACGAATATGCCGTCGGCGCCGCAATCCGCCGCCGATACCGCGTCGTCGGGATGCAGAATTCCCTTGACCAGCAATTTGCGCGGCCACAGATCGCGGAGACGTCGCAGGTAATCCCAATCCAGCGTGTCGTTGCGGTTCAGGAAACTGGTCGTCGAGGCGGACATATAGCTCGTTGCGTTGGCTTTATGTTCGTCGGGAACGTGAATGTTGGAGAACGCGGGAAGCCGGCCTTCGTCGAGTATGTACCGGCCAACCGTGCCGATCAGCCAGCGCGGATGCAGCACACCGTCGATCGCGCTCTTCAGCGTAATGCGCGGTGGGAAGACCAGGCCGTTCCGGATGTCGATTTCACGGTTGTTGTAGACCGGCGAATCGACGGTGAATACCAGCGCCTCGAACCCGGCGTCGCGCGCGCGTTCGACGGTCACCAAGGCGGCCTCGGGGTCTTGCCAGACATAAAGCTGAAACCACTGGGTGCCGCCGCCATTGGCGATAATTCTCTCCATGGCCGTGTTGGAATTAGCGGCCACGGTGAACGGTATTTTCGCCCGGGCGGCGGCCTTGGCCAGCGCGGTTTCGCCGCGATACCAGACGAAGCCCGCGGGCCCGGTCGGCCCGATCACCAGGGGCAGGCCATGGGGTTTGCCGAACAAGGTGATGCCGGGGTCCCGGCCCGACACGTCGCGCAGGACCCGTGGCATCAGCTTGATCGCATCGAGCGCCGCGCGGTTGTCGCGCATGGAGATTTGGTCTTCGCTTCCCTTATCGCAGAAATCGAACAGCGACTTGGTCAGCCGACGGCGCGCCATCTCGCGGAGGTCGTGAATATTCAGTGCCTTGCGCGCCAGATCCGTCACGCTTGCCCACCACCGGCTGAAGAAAGTGAATTGGCAATTTTCGTGGTCATCGTTTTCGCACCGCAATCTGAAATTCGGTCCGCGCGGTTTCGCCCCGACCTTTCGACATGGTGCCTCACTGTCAACGGCGGAGCAAAACTAGTCCACCCGGGCGGAGCAAAACTAGTCCACTTGATGTGATGCGGTACGCGGTGTTGGGGGTTGTCCCGGTAGTCCATAGGAGGGACCCGCGCTGCTTCGTGTAGCGCTTGCGTTACGCGAAGCGAAGCAGCGTGGGAGG
>JAKZTB010000042.1:0-3667 GCA_047517345.1 Alphaproteobacteria bacterium | reverse complement strand
TTCTACCCGTTCAACGCCTTCCGCTCATTGCTCGGCATCGCGGGCGACACCTCTGCTCCAACCTATGCCGAGCTTTACTCGGGAGAGTGGCGGCACCCTACATGTAGCGGTCATGGGCGTTAACCGGATAGGCAAGCTCTAAACGCCCTCATTACCAAAATGAGAGGCGGCTCACTCCTTCGGACAACCGGCGCGAAACGTCTGCGTCATACGGGGTCGGCCCCTTGGTTACGGTGTCCTTCCGCCAGGCGGCCGAGCGCATCGTGAATCTTCCGGTCGATCTCGATCCCGTCCCGTCGCAACCGTTCCCGGACACGGTAGCTGCGTTCGCCCGGGATGCGGATTTCGTCGAACCCTTCCAGGCGCGGGGTCGCCTTTATCGCGGCGATCCGCTTGGTTAATTCGTTTCGGTAGTCCTCGAGCGGAAGGAACAGGTCCGGCTTGAAGGCAACGATCAGATAGCCCCGCATGTCGTCGGCCGCGCGCGCGCCGGCGCACAGCGCGCCCAACGCGTCCATGGCGAGCGCGAGGCCAAATCCCTTGTATCCGCCGGACGGTCCGCCGAACGGCAGCAGCGCGCCGCGCCGCGCCGCCGCTGCGTCCGTCGTCGGCTGGCCATCCGGGCCCAGGGCGACGCCTTCCGGAATCGCCGCCCCCAGGCGCTCCCGGAACTGCAGGTCTGTGCCCATGAAGGCGGAGGTGCCCATATCGATGACCAGCGGATCGCCCTCGGCCGGGAAGCCGAAGGCGATGGGATTGGTGCCGAGCATCCGCTTGGCGCCGCCAAACGGCGCGACGTGCGGCTCGGCGCTGACCGTATGAATGCCGATGAGGCCCGCCCGCGCCATCGTTTCGCAGTAATAGGCGCTGCGGCCGCTCATCCAGCTATTGGACAAACAGATGATGGCGAAGCCGTGCTGCGTCGCCCGGTCGATCGCCTTCTGCACGGCATGGTGGATGGCGAGCATGCCGATATTGTTGCCGCCGTCGATCAGCGCCGAAACGGCGGTCTCCTTCACCACCCGCAACGGGTGGCGCGGTTCCTTGAACTTTGCGGAGTCGGCGATGTTGAGCAGCTTCGGCAGGCCGGAATATTCGTAGCCGCACAGCGCGGCATCCATGACGTGGACCGCGAGGATGCGCGCCTCATCGGCATCGAAACCGATGCCCCGCATCGCCCGTTCGGACAGGGCCTGCGCATCGGCGGCGGTGAGATGGATTCGATCGGCGGACGGTTCTGGCATTGTGCTGGCTCTTGGAGTGGTGGTTGACGTAGGGGCGGGGCGCACAGGCGCCGCGGATAGCTAAATCTCGACGATATCCATGCCTATAACAAGCGGTCGTGCGGCCGTCGACCGACGACCTGTCTGCAGCGGCACCCCGTATGGCCGATGACCCGCATTGCCCGGCGGGCCGCTGCCGCCATCTGACTCGACAATCGGCAATGAAAACAGCAACATATTGCGAGCCATACTCTAAGTGTCTGTCCACAAGAGATAGGGAGTATTCGCGTTGCCGAAGATGCCGATACCGCCGGACGGCGAGATCAACTACACCATCGACGATTACGCGTGGCCGTGGGAGACCCCGGAGAGCATTCTCTGCGTGCACGGCGTGGCGGAAGGCACCCGCGCGTGGGTTCGTTGGGTGCCCTACCTCGCCCGGCTCGGGCGGGTGGTCCGCATGGATCAGCGCGGTTACGGAGACTCAACGCCGATGGCGGCGGATTTCGCCTGGAATTTGAATCAGCTTGCCGACGACGTGGTGCGTTTGGTCGAACGTGTCGCCCCGGAAGGCCTTCATCTCATCGGCGCCAAGATCGGCGGCCCCGTCGTTACCCGGGCCGCGACGCGCCGCCCGGATCTCATCAAGACCCTCATCCTTGTCGGCACGCCGATCAAGGGGCCGGAGGAACATGAATGGCTCGCAATGGTCGAGCGGGACGGCGTGCGCGCCTGGGCGGAACAGACCATGGAGGCGCGCCTCGAGGGCATGAGCGACGCCGCCAAGGCCTGGTGGGTCGATATGATGGCGGAAACGCCGCAATCGACCTTGATCGGATTCTTCCGCTTCGTGTCCAGCATCGACGTCAGCGGCGATCTCGCGAAGATTGCCTGCCCGACCCTGGTGATCGGCTCCGACAATCCGCGCCGCCCTATTCAAGACGCCCGCGATTGGCAGGAAATAATCCCCAATTCCACTTTGGCCCTGGTGCCGGGCAAGGGCTACCACGCCGCCGCAACCCAGGCGGCAAAATGCGCGACGCTCACCGCCGATTTCATCGCACGGCACCAGAACGATTGAAGATGCCGGCCGGCTGGTGCGTCGCAGCCCTTGGCCGATGGCCAGGCATCGCCCGGCGGGCTGCCCCTGCCTTCCGACTCGACAATCGCCAATGAAAACAGCACCATATTTCGAGCCATACTCTTAGGGGGCGTTATGACGCCGGCTCATGAAAAGTTCATCGCGGCGCAACGCAAATTGAACGGCGCGCCAATCGAAATCGATTTGGCGACCACTGTCCTGCTGATCATCGACATGCAGGAGTATTTCCTGAACCCCCAGTCGCCGTTTTCCCGAATGATGGAACGGCGCGCATCGGGCCTCGTCGATTATTTTCAGGACCGGTCCAAGTCCATGGTCGTGCCCAACATAGAGCGGCTGCTGGGCGCCTTTCGGGACGCCGGACAGCGCGTGATCTTCACGACGGTTGCCTCCGAGACCCAGGACGGGACCGACTGGTCGCTTCCGTTCAAACGCATGAATGCCGAAGCGCAAGAACAGGTCGGCGAACAGGCCCTTCCCACCAAGACCGACCCTTGGGCGCGCATCGTCGATGAGTTGGAACCGGCATCGGACGAAGTGGTGATAAACAAGACGACTTTCGGTGCCTTCAGTTCGACCGGACTGGACGCGACCTTGCGAAACATGGGTATCGAGACCATCGTTCTGGTCGGCGTCGTGACCAACCGCTGCGTCGAAACAACCATGCGCGGTGCGGCGGACAGGGGCTATCGGGTCATTCTTGTGGATGACGCGACCGCGGCGTTTTCACAGGAATTGCAGGATGCCGCGACCCTGTCTCTGACGGGGTCCTACGGTTTTGTGCGGCAAACCGACGAAACACTGGGTCTGCTGGAGCAAAATCCAACCAAACCGGCGGCCCTAGGGGTTAGCCCTGAGAGCGACGCGATATTTTGACGTCGGTTTTCGCCGCGCCAAGCGGGCACTCAACTATGTGTCGAGAACGGAGCGCAGCATGTGCGCCAGTTCGGTCTTGCGAAAAGGCTTCTGCAGCAGCGGGGCAACATCGTTGCGCTGGTCGTGCCGCCGCATCGAATCCTGGGCGTATCCCGACATGAACAGCACTTTGATGCCGGCATGGCGGGTCGCCGCTTCTTCCGCCAGCGCCGGCCCGCTCATGCCGCCCGGCATCACCACGTCGGTTAAAAGCAAATCTATTTCCTCTATGTCATCTATTGCCGCCAAGGCCATCTTGCCGTTCTTCGCCTCCAGGACTTGATAGTCCATTCCTTGCCTATCCGGTTTACACCCACACCCACTAGGGCTAGAATGGGCGCAAACCGGATATAGGGGAGCGCGCCATGGATGTTCTCGACCGCGCCGATCTCCCATTCCCGCATTCGCTACCCGAGTTCCAGCGACT
>JAKZTB010000041.1:0-5170 GCA_047517345.1 Alphaproteobacteria bacterium | reverse complement strand
AAAGTCGCTGGAACTCGGGTAGCGAATGCGGGAATGGGAGATCGGCGCGGTCGAGAACATCCATGGCGCGCTCCCCTATATCCGGTTTGCGCCCATTCTAGCCCTAGTGGGTGTGGGTGTAAACCGGATAGGCAAGGAATGATGAACATCACGAAAAAACCGGTGATGAGGGTGTTTTATACGAAGGATCACGGCTTCGGTTTTCCACAGCGTGTCCCGGTTAAGAACAGCGTGTCCTGGTTAAGAAAGGTGGAATTAATGGATAAGTTTTCCCTCCGCTCCGTCGCCGCAGTTGGGCTCCTTTTTATCTCGGCGGGATTTCCCGTCGTCGCTCAAGATAGCGAGCCGCCCGCAGCCGTGGACCCGGTTCCGGTCGATGGCCAACGGTTTCAGATCCCGACCGCCTGGTCGATACGTTTTTAGCGGACGATCAGGTTGCGCTCAATCAGTCTCTGGCCGAACTCGAACTGACGCTGAACGAAGCGCAGGCGTCGCTCGATCAGGCCGCGGCGGATTTTCAACAAGCCGAAATCGAAACCGCGGAACAGTTGATCGCCCTAGCCGACGCGCAAACCGCCGCAGGCGATGCGCAAGCCACCTTCGATGGCGTTGAACAAGGGCTTGCCGATGCACAGGATTCGCTGACGGTTTTGGAAGCCCTGCCGCCCAGTCCGGAGAATGCCGCCGCCATCGCCCAGTTGGAAGCGGATATTGTCGAGTTGGAAGCATCCGTCGAAACCGCGCGGGTTGAACTGGACCAAGCGGATCAGGATTTGCTGACCGCCGAATCCGAGACGGCGGGTGCACAAGCGCTCATTGATGATGCGCAAACGGCCGTGGATGCCGCCCAGTCCGGCGTCGATTCGGTGCAGGCGGAAATCGATACGGCGCAACAGAGTTTTGATGCCGAACGTGCGGCGGTCGAGACGCTGGTTGCCGAACTTTCGGCGGAGCAACTGTTCGCGCTGAACCGTTCGCTCAACAATGCGGTTTCGAGCGATCTGCTTCTCAATTTCGGCGCCGAACAGCTTGCCGCCATCATTGATGGGGACTTCAATAAACAGCAGATTTATTTTCTGACCAAAGCGTTCGAGTCGGAGGCAAAATTCCTGCGATTGGCCGAAGAAACCGGAAATGACAGGTTCTTAGCTAAGGCGGAAATGGAGAAAGCCAAGTTTCTGTCG
The DNA here is from genome assembly GCA_047517345.1 of Alphaproteobacteria bacterium. GTDB lineage: Bacteria > Pseudomonadota > Alphaproteobacteria > UBA8366. The sequence goes on along the minus strand of JAKZTB010000041.1, from coordinate 3,986 downwards.
CGGATCGAGCGGTTCGGCGCTGATCGGGCGCAGGGGGCATTGGAACCCGCGTCGCGCCCCGGTCCGACGAACAGCGGAACGCCCGCGAACCGGCGCCAAATTTCCGGAGCTCCAGTAATCACTACGACCCTTGGCGTTATCAATATCGACGTTTCTTCCGTCACCAACGGATTCATCCAGTCCGAAACGCGATCCGGTGGCCGGACGCGGGCCTCCGCGAACAACAGCGATAGCGGTCAAGGCCGTGCCGAAGAGGGTAATAAAAATAGCGCCGGGCGTCGCAACAATGACGCTGGGACCGGCGGCGTCGCATTAAACGCACCCGGAAATTCAAGCAATAGCGCCGGCAATGCCGGAAACGGTGCCGTCGGCGGCAACGCGGGCAACGGAAACGCGGGCGGCAATCCTGGGAACGGGAACGCCGGCGGCAATCAGGGAAACGGGAACGCTGGCGGCAATGGTGGCGTGGCTGGAAACGCCGGCGGCGGAAACTCCGGTAACAGCAATACCGGTGGCAACGGACGGGGCCGTGGCAGGGGGAATAACGGATGATCGAGGCAAGCCTGTCCTCCGCGGTGCCGGCGCTAATTCAACTGGGGTGAGCGGTGCCGGCATACGGGTCTTTAGAACCGGTGGCGCAGCTCACCGACCAGCGCGACGACGGGGATTGAGGGGGCGGCGGCGTACGTGACATCTATGCGCTAATTCATGCCGCCATTCAGCGCCGTCCCCGAATTCGCCTGACGATCTCGCCGCCGATCATGCCGATCACGATACCGCCGCCATAGACCAAGGCGGTCGCGAAATCGGACTCCAACTCCGAGGTAACGAAAGGCGCGATCAAACCGAGGGTATCGAGGGTCGCGAATCCGAACATGCCGATCGCGGCGCCGATAACAATGTGCTTATCCATATCGATCTGCTCCGCCAGCAAACAGTGTCATTGATGTTCCGTCTTCTGATGTTGACGGACGATACCGCTGATCCGACGCATGACGATTTTCCACGGCGACTCTTCGATGACGACGATCGGGTCACCCTCCCGGATCGTACCCGATCTGAAGCACCGCACGCAGATACCGGCCCGGCGCCCCAGGGCTTTGACCATACCGTGCTCACTGACCATACGGATATAGGCGCAAGGCGGACGCGGCCGGTCGTAACCGAAATACGCGGTGCCTATTCGAAACCGCTTGCCGATAAGCGACTGTAGGGCGATTCCGCGGGTTACCAGGTTGCGCCGGTGCTGTCCTTCCTGAACCTGGACCCCGCTGGTCTTGGTAATTTCGTCCAAATCTTCCTGGGCGATCAGCGTCACCTGGCACTCGTCGGTGTGGCTCCAATGCCCGGTTTCGAGAAAATAACGGTCGCCTTCGATGCCGCGGCCGGAAACGACCTGCGCGTTGCTAACGCGATTCATTGGCAGACCGGCCCCGGCGGTAACGAAGATCGTCGCGAGACACGGCCCGTCCTTTATCGGCCTTTCAATATCGGACGGTATCTCAGGGCGCGCCGGTTCCGTGCCGCCGGAATCCGCGTTGCCTTTGCGGTTTCCGGGCGAACGTTTCGATCGCGTCGCCTCGAATACCCAGGCGACGATCAGCAGGACTATGACGGCAATGCCAAGCCCAGAAAGGAGTTCCTGAATTTCCGACCATTTTTCAGACCATTCCAAACCGTAACTCCGGCGCGCTGTCTAAAGAAAAATTATACGCTCAAAACAACGCCCGGAGGGTGTATCCCCTCCGGGCAAAGTCGCTGCGGCTTGAATGCCGTGTAATTCGAACCGCGTGGTGACTAGGGATTTCCTTCTTACGGGAGATCTTATCGTTCGTTCACTTCACGGCAGACGCGTTGTAGGAGTCCACGTCCAGTTCGCCCTCGGACTTCGCAATCAGCACCGAGACCATCAAGTCGCCGGTAACATTGGTCGCGGTACGCGCCATATCCAGGATACGGTCGATGCCGGCAATAATGGCGATGCCTTCCAACGGCAATCCGACCGTCGTCAGGACCAGTGTCAACATGATCAGTCCGGCGCCCGGCACTCCGGCGGATCCGATGGATGCCAGCGTCGCGGTCACGATGATCACGCCGTACTGGCCGGCCGTCAGATCGATCCCGAACGCCTGCGCCACGAACAGGGCGGCGACACCTTGGTAAATCGCCGTCCCGTCCATATTGATGGTAGCCCCAAGCGGCAGAACGAAACTGGATACCGACTTGGAAACGCCGAGATTTTCCTGCGCACAGGCAATCGTGACAGGCAAAGTGCCCGACGAGCTGGTCGTCGTGAAAGCAACCGCTTGGGCATCGACGATGCCGCCGAAATAGGGCCTTGGACTTAGCCGGCCCAGGAGAATGATGCCGAGTCCCGCCAGCGTGATCCCGATATGGAGCAGGCAGGCGATGTATACGCCGGCGATGATCTTGCCCAGGGGAAGCAGGATCGAAAGGCCGAACTTGCCGGCAACCCAGGCCATCAGTGCGAAAACGCCGTACGGCGCATACGCCATGACCATGTGGGTCAGGCTGTACATGATCTCGGCGCCTGAATCGATGAGTTCCTTTACCGGCTTCCCTTTTTCACCGGAAAGGTTCAGCGCGATGCCGAACAGGATGGCGAATACGATAATCTGCAACACCTTGCCGTCGGCCATGGACGCCACTGGATTCCGGGGCACCATGTTCAATAATGTGGCGACGAAACCGGGCGCATCCTTGCTCTTCGCCGTCAATCCTTCTTTCGAGAACTCAAGGCCGGCGCCGGGCTCGAGTATCGTACCGACGACCAGACCAATGGTGATGGCGATGGCCGTCGTGGCGAGGTAAAGCGCAAAGGTCTTGCCGCCCACCCTGCCCATCTTCTGGACGTCTTCCATCGATGTGACACCGCTGACCAGGGAAAGGAAGATCAAGGGCACGATGAGCATTTTAATCAGGTTTATGAACAGCGACCCGAAGGGCTTGATATAGGTCTCCGCCTCCGGTCCCACGATCGCGCCGACAATAACGCCCAAAATCAACGCAATGATAATTTTTTGCCAAAGCTTCAGGTTCGTCCAGAACGAGAACGTACCGCCCCCGCCCTTTTTATCGCCAGTATCAACCATTAACGCCTCCGATTGTTCTGCCGGAGAGGCTCAGCGGTCGGTGGTCATTAACGTGCGGCTCGAAATATTGAAGTTTGTTGTTATCTGCTACGCGCAGTCTGCCCCATCAATTTGGATCGACGCTATCGCGCCGTTGCCACCCGCTCGCTCGGCGGCAACCCGCCGAATCGTCCCGAACCTCTCTGCAATTTTTCCATGCAGGGCGCATCCCTCCACGGCTAGTCCGGCGCGGCTTAATGCCCGCTCCATTATTATTAGGAGAAACGGCGGTAGACTCACCGTTCCGTTTACCGCAGCAAAATTACGAGACCCCCAAAAGTCATGTCCAATGCAATTTATTTATTACCTATGCAAATAAAACATATATATAATTTCAAATCTTTTAGTCGTCTTGCGATGCGAGGGATTCAGCACAAGACCAGAACTGCATCAATTGCGGTCGGGTCTTTTGAATCGAGCGGTACATGCAAATATCGATCGTCATTTGCAGACTGCCATTGCCGACCGGGACGACACGTTTTTCGTTCAGCTCGTGGGCAATCGAACTTTCCGGTAACCAGGCGATACCGTGGCCCTCAAGGACCATGGCCTTCAACGACTCGCCCATCGGATTTTCATATACGGGTTCGAGTTGCGGGCGCTTTTTTTGGTGCGAAAGGATGAATTCCTCGATACGGCCGAAATAGCTGGACCGCGTATAAGTCAGCCAGGGCACGGCCGCGTTGCTCGCCGGGTTAACAGCCCGTTGAAAAAGGCGCTATTGACCGGGTTTCACTCGACGGCGAAACATAACGCGACGAAGGCGGTTTCGCCATCCTCCGAGACGATGAGGACCATCTGAGCGACCAGAACGGCTCCAGCTGGCGCAATAAG
>JAKZTB010000040.1:0-4826 GCA_047517345.1 Alphaproteobacteria bacterium | reverse complement strand
TTCAGCAGGTGCGCGCTCCCTCATCTCGCACCTTCAGCCCGGACAAAAAATTGTTCCTGGCTGCATAGGGGATACAGTTCCCTTGGCGGTGGGAAAGTGGTACGATTTCCACGAATTTGGATGGTATATGGGGAATGTCGGTTTAATGGACAGTTGCCCAATGGAAAGGACGGATTCGATCCGTCAGTGATCGCATCCCGTCAGCTCGGTGCTGGAACTTGCCATGCCCCCCGTTTGGAACAGCTCCGCTCTCCCTCCGATAGCCGTTCGGTAAAAGCCTCCGTTTGAGAACAGCTTGATTTGCCTGGCGCACGCCCTTCAATCCAAGCCTACAAAGACGTCGCCGCCCGCGCCGCCTGGTCGTACAGCCCCGACAGCGCCCTTAACACGGATGCCGCCCGACCGACCTCTTCGTTGTCGATCGAGCCCAGCGCCGATACGGTTTCGATCAGGCAGACTTCGCGCACGGCGCGGTAACGCTGGCACAGCGCACGGCCTTGCGGGCTGGCGTCGTAGTGTGCCTCCTTGCCCTGCTTGGCGGCCGTGACCAACCCCGCTTTGACCAGTTTCTTCAGCGCGTAGTTGACGAGATGCGTGTCCTCTACATTGAGGGTGAAGCAGATGTCGGCGAGGCGCTTGGCCCGTTCGCGGTGGTTGACCGTGTGCATGACCATCGTGTCGAGCGCGCTCAGCTCCGGCGCACCGGCGGCGGCCATGCAGCGGATCATCCAGCGGTTGAAGGCGCTGGCCGAGACCATCAACCCGTATTCAAATTCCGACAGCTCGGCCGCATCCTCGGCGACCAGATGGGCCGAGGAGACGATTTTGGTGCGCGGCGCGTTCATTCCGCCGCCTCCGGTTCGACCCGTTCCGCCGCCGGGCCGTAGCCGCCGCCGGTCGGCGTCTGCAGGACGAAGACGTCGCCGGGGCCGACACGGGTGCCGTCCCGGCCGGTCATCTCGACGATGGTGCCGTCGGCCCGCTCGACCCAGTTCCGGCCGCACTGGCCGGGCTCGCCGCCGGCCATGCCGTAGGGCGGTACGATGCGGTGATTGGAAACGATGACCAGATCCATGTCCTCCAGGAAGCGGATGCGCCGGTCCGAGCCCGATCCGCCCGTGAATTTGCCTTTGCCGCCGGAACCGTGCCGCACCGAGAAGCTGTCGAGCATCACCGGGTAGCGCCATTCCAGCACCTCCGGATCGGTCAGGCGGGTGTTGGTCATGTGGGTGTGCACCGCCGAGGTGCCGTCGAAATCCGGCCCCGCGCCGGAGCCGCCGCACACCGTCTCGTAATACTGGTAGGTGTCATTGCCGAACAGCACGTTGTTCATCGTCCCCTGGCTCGCCGCCAGTACGCCGAGCGCGCCGAACAACGCATCGGTGACGACCTGACTGGTCTCGGTGTTGCCGGCGACGACGGCCGCCGGGTATTCCGGCGCCAGCATGCAGCCTTTCGGGATGACGATGTTGATCGGCTTCAGGCAACCCTCGTTCAAGGGTATGTTGTCGTCGACCAGGGTGCGAAAAACGTAGAGCACCGCCGAGCGGCACACGGCGGAGGGCGCGTTGAAGTTGGTCGGGCGCTGCGCGCTGGTGCCGGCGAAGTCGACGGTCGCCTCGCGCTTGTCCTTGTCGAAGCTGATCTTGACCTTGACGACGCCGCCTTCGTCGAGCGGGTATTCGAACGCACCGTCCGACAGCACCTCGATGACGCGGCGCACCTGCTCCTCCGCATTGTCCTGCACGTGGCGCATATAGGCGTGCACCACGTCGAGGCCAAACTGTTCGATCATGCGATGGACCTCGCGCACGCCCTTCTCGCCGGCGGCGATCTGCGCCTTGAGGTCGGCCACGTTGTGGTCGGGCTGGCGCGCGGGATACGGGCCCGAGCCCAGATGCGCGCGCAGCTTGTCCTCCAGGAAGACGCCGGCATCGACCAGCTTGAAATTGTCGAACAGGATGCCTTCCTCCTCCACCGTCTTGCTGTCCGGCGGGGTGGAGCCCGGCGTGCGGCCGCCGATATCGGCGTGGTGGCCGCGGCTCGCCACGAAGAACAATATGTCTTGGCCGGCCTTGTCGAAGATCGGCGTGATGACGGTAATGTCCGGCAAATGCGTACCGCCATTGTAGGGCGCGTTCACCACATAGACGTCACCCGGCTTCATCGCGCCCGCGTTCTCGGTCAGCACGGTGCGGATCGACTCGCTCATCGAACCGAGATGGATCGGAATATGCGGCGCGTTGGCGACCAGCATGCCCTCGGGATTGAAGATCGCACAGGAGAAGTCGAGCCGTTCCTTGATGTTCACCGAATAGGCCGTGTTCTCCAGGGTGACGCCCATCTGCTCTGCGATGGTCATGAACAGGTTGTTGAACACTTCCAGCATCACCGGGTCGCACTCCGTGCCGACCGCGAAGGTGCGCTGCATTTCGACGACGCGGTCGAGGATCAAATGCCCCTTGGCGGTCAGTTCAGCCTGCCAGCCGGGCTCGACGATCGTCGTCGCGGTCTGTTCGCGGATGATCGCGGGTCCGGCGACTTTGGCGCCGGGCCGCAGCGCGTCGCGGTCTACGACGGGCGTCTCGTGTTCCGTTCCGTCCATGAAGGATTTCACGACGGCGAGCTGCGGGACCGAGTCAGCGCCTGCGGATTCTGCGCGGTCCACTTCCTCCGCTCCGGCCATCAGACCAACGCCCTCGACCGCCGCGGCTTCGACGATCAGCGTCTTCTCCGGCATGATGAAGCCGTAATGCTGGTGGTGCGCCGTCTCGAAGCGCGCCGTCATCTCCGCCGGCGTGCCGAACTCAATGGCGTGCGGCGTGTCGCTGCCCTCGTAGCGCAGATGGGCGCGGCGGATGACCTCGATTCGCGCGTCGGGGATGTCCTGCTCGCGCAGCTCCGCCTCGGCTTCCGCCGCCAGCCCGTCGAGGGTCGTGGCGAGCGACGGCATCAGCGCATCGTCCAAGGTCGCCTCGACCGCCTTCTCGCGCAGCGCACGGATGTCCGCGAGGCCCATGCCGTAGGCGCTCAGCACGCCGGCGAACGGGTGGATCAGCACCTTGGTCATGCCGAGCGCGTCGGCGACCAGGCAGGCGTGCTGCCCGCCGGCGCCGCCGAAGCAGTTCAACGTATAGCCGGTGACGTCGTAGCCGCGCTGCACCGAGATCTTCTTGATCGCGTTGGCCATATTTTCCACCGCGATTTTGAGATAGCCGTCGGCGACCTCGACCGGGGTGCGTTCGTCGCCGGTTGCCTCTCGGATTTCCTGCGCCAGCGCCGTGAATTTATTGCGTACCGCATCGGCGTCGAGTGGCGAATCCTGATTGGCGCCGAAGACGTGCGGGAAGAATTCCGGTTGCAGCTTGCCCAGCATGACGTTGCAGTCGGTGACGCAGAGCGGGCCGCCGCGGCGATAACAGGCCGGCCCCGGATTGGCGCCCGCCGACTCCGGTCCGACCCGGTAGCGCGAGCCGTCGAAGAAGCAGACCGAGCCGCCGCCCGCCGCCACGGTGTGGATCAGCATCATCGGCGCGCGCATGCGCACACCCGCCACCAAGGTCTCGAAGGCGCGTTCGTACACGCCGTCGTAATGCGCCACGTCGGTCGAGGTGCCGCCCATGTCGAAAGAGATGATCTTGTCGAAGCCGGCTTGGCCCGCGGTTTCCACCGCGCCGACGATGCCGCCGGCGGGCCCGCTCAGGATCGCGTCCTTGCCCTGAAACAGGTTGGCGTCGGTCAAGCCGCCGCTCGACTGCATGAACATCAACCGGGTGCCGCCCAGCTCCGAGGCGACCTGGTCGACATAGCGGCGCAGCAAAGGCGAGAGATAGGCGTCGACCACCGTGGTGTCACCGCGGCTGACCAGCTTCATCAGCGGGCTGGTCTCGTAGCTGGTCGAGACCTGGGTGAAGCCGATCTCCCGCGCCAGCGCCGCGACGGCTTCCTCGTGCGCCGGAAACCGGTAGCCATGCATGAAGACAATGGCGACCGAGCGGATACCGTCGTCATAGGCGACCTGCAGCAGCGGCCGCGCCGCGGCGGCGTCAAGTTCCTGCAGGACGGTGCCGTCCGCCATGACCCGCTCGTCGACCTCGACGACCCGCTCGTAAAGCATTTCCGGCAGCACGATCTTGCGGTCGAACAGGCGTGGGCGGGTCTGGTAGCCGATGCGCAGCGCGTCGCGAAAACCGTTTGTCGTCACCAGCAAGGTGCGGTCGCCCTGGCGCTCCAGCAGCGCGTTCGTGGCCACCGTGGTGCCCATCTTGACCACGTCGATGTCGGCCCCCGGGATCGGTGCGCCCGCCGCGACGCCCATCAGCTCGCGGATGCCCTGCACCGCCGCATCACGGTAATGCTCCGGGTTCTCGGACAGCAATTTGTGGGTGACCAGCTCACCGTCGGGCCGCTGCGCCACGATATCGGTGAAAGTTCCCCCCCGGTCGATCCAGAACTGCCAGCGTGCATCGGTCTCGGCCATAGCAAGGCGCTCCCTACATCGATTTTCTGATTGAAGGTTTATTAACAATTTATCGATAAATTATCAACGTTAATTTTCTACGCGCGTCCTGTTATGATTTCCCTCCGCCGAGCAGGAGTGTGGAATGCCCCGCGTAACCGGAGTCGAATTGGATAAACTGCCGCCGCAAATCGGCGACCCGACCTGGCAGCGCGTCGCGGCCCATTGTCCCGAACAGCTCGTTCATATGTAAGCGTTCGTTCAGGCCGTGGAATGGGTCCCGTCAAGCGTATCTCCCACGTTGAGGCGAGGCCCCACAAGGTGCTGTCTTTCTGCTGGTAACGCGATTTACCATGCGCTATCGTCG
>JAKZTB010000039.1:0-8272 GCA_047517345.1 Alphaproteobacteria bacterium | reverse complement strand
AGCTGCCCCTCGAACCAAGTCTGCCGACGACGCACAACGTCAGGGCGCTGTTGCTCGCTGGCGTGCGCGGTTTTTTTAAACGTCATGTCGCGGCGGTCAAGCAGACGCCACACCGTGCTCGGATCGACCTTCAGCCCATGCGTTTCATGGAGATGTCCGGCCACCGCCTCCAAAGTGATGTCCGGAGCCTTCTCGATCAGCTTCAGGATCTCCTCGGCATGCGCCTCGATCCGCTCCGAACGGCAATCGCCGCCGCGGGGCCGCGGCGTCACAGTGCCTGTCCGGCGCCACTGGTCCACCCATTTGATGGCCGTCGAAGCCGCGACCCCAAAACGCGTCGCCGCCGAGCGCCGCGTCATGCCGCCGTCGACCGCCGACACAAGACGCTCCCGTAAATCAATCGAAAGAGATTTCGCCATCCGCGCTGGCCTCCTTCACCAGCCCGCATCTTGAATCAGATAAAACGATTCGAGGGAATCCCTCACGATTCCGAATGATCACAATATGCTCTAGCTGCCGCGCGCCGAAATCAATCGGTCTCGAGCCGGGCTTTGAGGTAGGACAGCAAGGGATAGAGCCCGGCGCAAAGCGCGATCAGTACGCCATACGGCCCCTCACGGTAGCCTTTGCGCGACACGTAGCACCTGAGGAAACGCGAAAACACACGCCGGATGTTGTTGGCGAGCGATCCGATATCGCCCGATTGGCGTAAATCGGCCGCGCGCGCCGAGGAATAGCTGTCGAGCCGGCGGATCATGTCGGAGATGTCGCGGTCAACATAGTGATCGAGCCGGCTCGCGAGCGGCGCGCCCTGGCGGCCCTCGAAGGCGAGGCTGGGATGGACGCGCTGGCGCCCCCAGGTCTTGGCGCCCTTGCGGAACAGCCCGGGATAGGCCGATCGGCCGAACGAGGCGCCCCAGCCATAACGGATCAACTTGTCGCCGACGTAGTTGTCGACCGGAATATGGTGCCAGTCGTGTTCGGAAGCCCCGATGGTCTCGACGATTTCCGCCGCCAACGCGGCCGAAACCCGCTCGTCGGCGTCGACTTCCAGGACCCAGGGCCCACGCGCGGCCTCGATGGCGGCGTTGCGGCGGTCGCCCTCGATTTCCCAGGCGCCCTCGATGATCCGGTCGGTGAACCGCTCGGCGATCTGCTTCGATCCGTCGCGGCACCGGTCGAGGACGACGACGATCTCATCGGCGAAGCTCAACCGCTCCAGGCAGGCCGCGAGTGTGGCCTCCTCGTCGTGGACGCACATCACGGCCGATAGCGAAATGCTGCTCAAATCCAAGTGTCCCCGCTTTCGGCCCGCCGATTGCGGCAATGGTGATCCAAACCGCGCCGTGGGGCAAGTTGCGCGCGTCCCATGGCGACGGCGCGGTTGGTAAGTTTTCGGAAACCAAAACCGGTTCGAGCCAATGCTTGATCATCGGATCGTGGCGCCCTCGCCCGCCCCTCATGGTTCCGGGTATTTCGTCGCCCCCGCGCCCTGATGGACCGATATTCAGAGCGTTGTGACGAGGCCCGTTAACGGGATGAATACGACCGGCCGCTAGCATTGCGCTTGCCTCGTCACCACGGGCGCCGCCGCCCGCCGATCACTGGAATCAAGCCTCCATGTCGATGAACCCCTTGAATTTCGATGCCGTCGTCGCGGCCGTCGCGCGGGTGCTCGGCGTCGACCATCCGGCGACGCGGCTGTTCGAGGCGGCGGCCATCGATCCGGGCCGCCACGAAGAGGCGTGGGATTCGCTCAAATCGCTGCCCGACGTTCACCGCCGGATCATTGCCGCCTCGCTCTACGAGGTCGCCGAGAACTCATACTAGCGTCATCCCGGCTCAAAGTTGGGGTGAAGGTTTTAACATGCGACGCCACGCGCCCCGCCGTTGCCGATCCTTCTCGGCACGGCATTAAGGTGCAACATCGTCATACGCCCGAATCATGACCGCCGGCGCCCCGAGTGCCGAACAGCACGCAAGGCGCCCCTACCTGGGACCCACCTCCTGAATAATCTGGGCCAGAAGCTCCGGGTGCTCCGAAGTCCTAAGGTGTCCGCCGGGCAGTACCCGGACATCGAGGCCATGGTCGCCCAAACGCTCGACCGCAGGATTTTCCGTGCTCGGCGATCGTAGGGGACCCTGTCTCCGAGCGCGAACCATTGTCGCGCCGTCACCTTGGTTGTCCCGCTGACGACGGTGCTCCTTTCGATGCGTGAATCATTCGTCGCGGCGCCAACGACGGCCGCGTTCGGGGTCTCGACGGACGTGAATTCGTTGATATTCGGCATTGCCATGTCTCCTGGTTTCGTGGCGGCGGGAAAACCATATCGGTCGATCCCGCCGCCGAGGATTCCGGTCACTTGCCGTTCTGGTCGTGGAAGGTCTGCTGCACGTTGAGCAAATGAAGTCCGGCGATGAACGGGCGCAGGGCGGCGGCGGGTGAGTTCTTGGGCGGCAAGTACTTCTCCGCCAGCGACAGCCTCGCGAGCGCATCCTCGACCGTCCAGCCCGCCTCCGCCGCGCGCCGCACCGCGACCACCAGCTCGCCGAGATAGCCGAGATAGCGGGCGAGGATCGCGCCGGTCGTCGGTGCGCCGTGTCCCGGAATGATGGTGCGCACATCCAGCGTCTCGGCGAAGCGGGCGATCGTTGCCAGGTAATCGCGGGCGCCGCCCTCGAAGATCGGCGGGATCGTGCCCTCGCCGACGACCAGGTTGCCGGTCCACGCGACCTTGGCGCCTGGCACGTAGACGACCGTGTCGCCGGGCGTGTTGCCGTGGCCGAAATGGTGCAGCTCCACCACCCGCCCGCCGAGATCGATCGTCATGCGGTCATCGAAGGTCACGTCCGGAAGCCGGAGCCGGACATCGGCGAAGACCGACGGGTCGTTGCCGACGGTGCGCAGCATCAGATCCTTTTCGTGCTCGATATCGCGTATCCGCTGCGCCGTCAGCCGATGAGCGACGATCGCGGTCGTGGCCGGAAACGCGTAATTCCCGAACGTGTGATCGCCGTGAAAATTGGTGTTGACGAGATACAGGATCGGCTTGTCGGTGACGGCGCGGACGGCCGCTTGGATCTGGCGGGCCATGGCGCCGTTGATGTGGGCGTCGATGACCAGCACGCCGTCGCGCCCGACGATGAAGCCGGAGTTGTCGACCGCGGGCCGCCCGGACAGCAGCGCATAGACACCAGGCGCGAGCTTTTTCGTCGCGAGTTGCACGCCCGTCGGGTCGAGGGGTGGCGGAATAAAGCCGTTCGGCGGGTTCGCCGCCCAGTCGGGCCTTTCGGCGGCAGATACCGGCGCGGGGAGGGCAACCGTCGCGGCGAGCGCGAGCGCGAGCGCGGCGCGGTGGAGGGTTCGTGACGACGAGGAAGTGCGATTCAGCATGGTACTTTTCCTTCTCTATCAGGGTCTACGGGTAAGCAGGCGTTGTGGTGCTTCGACGAACGCGACCTCGGTATGCGAAATTGTGGCCGGTCCGCCGAACCAAACAAGTTTCATAATATTTTCTCATAATAGAAAACTAATCTGATCTAGGATGGAACACGTGAATTGACGACATAAAGGGATAATTGCGTATGAGTGACGCTCGATACAAACGATAATATCTCATCTTTTACATGAGATAATTTCATGGTATGGAAATCCATGAAACGCTGGCTTCCACCCTTGAACGCGCTACGCGCATTCGAGGCCGCGGCGCGGCATCAAAGTTTCACGCGAGCGGCGGAGGAACTGAATGTCACCCAGACGGCCGTCAGCCATCAGATCAGGACGCTGGAAGAGCGGCTCGGTCTGAAGTTGTTCGATCGGCGCGGCCGCGCGCTGCAACTGACCGAGGCGGCACAAAATTATCTGCCTTCGGTCCGCTCCGCGTTCGACGAATTGCACGACGCCACGGAGCGCCTCGTCCGTCGCGACGGCGACGCCACGCTGACCGTCAGCACCTTGACGTCATTCGCGGCCAAATGGCTGATCCCGCGACTGGGCGGGTTTCAGGACCGCCACCCCGAAATTTCCATCCGCATCGCCACTTCCATGGTGTCGGTGGATTTCGACCGCGACGACATCGACGTCGCCATCCGCTACGGCCGGGGCGATTGGCCGGGCCTGCGCGTGGATCGATTGGTCAGGGAAGATATCTTCCCGGTTTGCAGCCCGAAGCTGGTGGCGGGACCGAACCCGCTGCGTCGGCCGGACGAACTGGCGTCACATACCCTGCTGCACGTGGTCGGGTTTCTCGAGGACTGGCGGGTTTGGCTGACCGCGGCGAATGTCGATGGCGTCGATCCGTCGAGCGGGCTGAGGTTCGATCTGATGATGAACGCGCTGCAGGCGGCCATCGACGGCTTGGGCGTGGCGCTCGGGCGATCGGCGCTGGTCGAAGGCGACCTCGCGGCGGGACGCCTGATCGCGCCGTTCGATATTTCCCTGCCGATCGAGGCGGCCTATTACGTCGTCGCGCCGGAGCAGTCAGCGGATCGTCCAAACATCAAGGCTTTCCGGGAATGGCTGATCACCACCCTCGCGACTGATTGAAATCGCGGCCCGCCGTCCATCGAGGGGCGTAATACCGAAGATTATTGATAGCGACCCCTTTGATAGCGCCGAAGACGCGGCGGAGCGAAATTGCTATGGTCGAGTTGTATCTGGTGGTTCCCTGGAAAATGACACTGCTGTCCGGTTTTTTTTCCGCACCATCATTGTCATGCCCGGGCTTGACCCGGGCATCCAGTAACGCTTTGAAAAACAACGGTTGTGGGACCTAACTGGATGCCCGGGTCAAGCCCGGGCATGACGAATTCGGGGAAATTTAGACGTGTGTCCCAGTGACAACAGATGGCTCGACGTGCCTTAAGCAAAAGGGACCCAGGACGGATCGAAAATTTAAACCGGACACCAGTGGGAAAATGACGGCTATGACGCAAGACGGCCCTTCGGGCGGGAATTTCGATTACATCATCGTCGGCGCCGGCAGTGCCGGCTGCGTCCTGGCCAACCGGCTGACCGCGTCCGGACGCTATAAAGTGCTGCTGCTCGAGGCCGGCGGCGGCGACCGCAACCCCTGGATCCATATTCCACTGGGCTACGCCAAGCATTTTACCAACCCCAAGGTAAATTGGATGTACCACGCCGAGGCAGGCGTCGAGTGGGTAAAGCGCGCCGTCTATCAGCCCCGGGGCAAAGTGCTGGGCGGATCGAGCTCGATCAACGGCATGGTCTATATCCGCGGCCAGAAAGAGGACTACGACCATTGGCGCCAGCTCGGCAACGCCGGCTGGAGCTATGACGACGTGCTGCCCTATTTCCGGAAATCCGAGGACCAGCAGCGCGGCGCGGACGAATTCCACGGCGTCGGCGGGCCCCTCGCGGTGTCCGATCCCAAGGAGCCCCATCCGCTCGCCGAGGCGTTCTTGAGCGCAGCCGTTTCCGCCGGTTACGAACGCAACCCGGATTTCAACGGCGCCGGACAGGAAGGCTTCGGCTATTACCAATGGACGATTCGCCGCAACGGGCTCCGCTGCAGTGCCGCCGTCGGCTACCTCAAGCCGGCCCGTGAACGCACCAACCTCAGCGTCGTCACCCGGGCCCACGCGACGCGCATCGAATTCAGCGCCAGCCGGACGCGCGGCCTCACCTACCAACGGGACGGGCGCCTCCATACCGCCGAACTCGCCGACGGCGGTGAGCTGCTGGTCTCGGGCGGCGCCTACAACTCGCCGCAACTGTTGCAGCTCTCCGGCATCGGGCCGGCGGCCTTACTGCGGGAACATGGCATCGCGGTGGTGGCGGACCGGCCCGGTGTCGGCGCCAATTTTCAGGACCATTACAACGGGCCGCTGATGTACCGGGTCAATCAGCCGATCACGGCAAACGATCTTGCCAACCATCGGAGCAGGCGGATCGGCGCGGCGCTGAAATTCGCCGCGACCCGCAAGGGCCTGCTCGGCATGGGCGTCGCCTATGCGGGCGGGTTCATCCGCGCGCACCCGAACTCGGCGACGCCGGATATCCAGCTCTTGTTCATGTTGCTCAGTTCGGAAAAAGTCAATGGGCCGGCGCACAAGCATTCCGGTGTTTCGCTGGTCACCACCCTGGCCCGGCCGGAAAGCCGGGGCACCGTGAATATCACCTCGGCCGATCCCTTCCAGCCGCCGGCGATCCAGCCCAACTATCTTTCGGAACAAAAAGACCGCGACACGCTGATCGCCGGCCTCAAACGGGCGCGCGAGATCGCGGGCCAGCCGGCGCTCGCCCCTTTTATCACCGCGGAACACGCCCCCGGTTCGGGCTGCACCAGCGACGAGGATCTGCTGCAGTTCCTCAAGGACGCGGGGCGGACCAGCTATCATCCGATCGGCACCTGCCGCATGGGCGACGGACCGGCGGCGGTGGTCGACGCGCGCCTGCGGGTGCATGGCATCCAGGGCCTCCGCGTCGTCGATGCCTCGGTCATGCCGTCGCTGGTGTCGGGCAACACCAACGCGCCGACCATCATGATCGGCGAAAAAGCCAGCGATATGATCCTCGAAGATCGCGGGTCGACATAGGCCACGCGCCCATCAGGATCGAGAGAGTCGTGAGCTGGCCGGATCCTACGTGACGCGCCTAATCCAGCAGTTGCGAGAACAAACCATAGAGTTCGTTTTGTCCTTCGAAACCGATGCCGGGTAGAGCAGGAGCCGGAAGGTAGCCGTTTACGACCTCGGCATCGTCGGCGTATCCCGAAAACACGCCAAATACGTTGGGATAGGATTCGCACATTCCCATGCTGAAGCCCAAGGCGCAGGCCAACGACATCTGGTTGCCGCCATGGGGGACGAAGGAGGAAGGCTCCCATCCGAATCCGCCCGCCATTTCGAGGGTGCGCGCGCACATGCCGATGCCGTAACTTTGCGGAACATCGATGTTGGGGATATCGGTTCCCGGCCGGAACCCGCCATAGCGGAACAGATTCCGAAAATCTTCCACCGAAAACAGGTTCTCTCCGGTGGCCGTGGGATTTTCATAAGCGTCCACGAACGCCGCCGTGGCTTCGAAGTCGACGGGATGGACCGGTTCCTCGAACCAGCGCAGGCCGAAAGGCTTCAAGCGCGCCGCGTAGTCGAGGGCACGGTCCGGGCTCAACCCGCAGTTTGCGTCCACCGCCAATTGGTGCCCGCCTTCGAGAACCGAAAGGATGGTTTCGATACGCCGGACGTCATCGTCGATGGGCAATCCGCCGACTTTCGCCTTCACCAGGGTGTAGCCCTGATCCAGATAGGCCCGCATTTCATCCTTGAGGCTGTCCGGTGTTTCATCGGATTTGTACCAGCCGCCGCCCACATAACAGAAAATGCGGTCCGGCGTGACGCCGTTGCCATGGCGTTCGGCGATCAACCGGTGCAGCGATTTTTCTTCGATCTTGGCCATGGCATCCCAAAGCGCCACCTCGATGGTGCCAATGCCGACCGAGCGTTCCATATCGCCGCCCGGTTTCTCGCCGAACATCATGGCCTGGTAGAGGGCTTCCGCGTCAAAGTTGTCGTGCGATTGATCGATCAAGCTTTCCGGATCCTGGCGCAAAATTCTGGGGATGAGGCGGTTCCGCATCTGTGCGCCGCAGGCATAACGGCCGGTCGAATTGAACGCAAAGCCGGCGACCGGCTTCCCGTCCCGGATCACATCGGTGATCACGGCAACGATGGATGTCGTCATATCGTCGAATGAAAACGCCGCGTTGCGGATATCGACGTCCAGCTTGACCGACTTTTCCCGAATTTCAGTAATACGCATTGGCCCATGCCCCCGACGATCAGTTGTCAGAAACTACTATTTCCGGTCTGGGATGACGAGCGGTCACCACGCACGACGTGCATTTCGGTCCCTGGGCAACCCTTCGCCAGCGCGACTCGCGCCCGAGACGCGCTGGCGAAGGCTAGAAAACGTCAACGGATGTATTAGTCGAGTTTCGCCGGGCGCGGCCCGCCGAGGGGAATTTCCATCAGGTCTTCGCCGAAAAAGATGTTCCCGCGATAGCGCTCCGCCATCTCGCGAATAATCCGCTCCCGCACGCCGGGTAGGTCCATCTGCTCGGTGACATGGCTGACAACCAGGTTCTTCACGCCCGCGCTTTCGGCGAGGGCGGCTAGAGCATTTTCCGATCATTCTGGGTCATATCCTGAGTTGACGAAGAAGTTTGCGCATTCGGTTGGTGTGAATAGCTCGATGATCTCGGCGATGGCAGCCCAGAGGTCATCGACGGTGCGGGCGGCGGCCTTTCTG
>JAKZTB010000038.1:0-2707 GCA_047517345.1 Alphaproteobacteria bacterium | reverse complement strand
CGGGCATGGAAGGCCCTGATCAGCGCAACCGACACACCGGCCAACGACAACATCAGTCCACGTGCAGCAGCCATGGCAATCGCTGCCTGAACTCAACGAACCAAGCCGCAGACATCACTGCCATGCGAGACTCGCACCCGTCGGATCCGTGCGCCTAACGCCGGATTTACCATCTCCTTGGTCGTAACCCGAACTGAACGCCACGCCCGCGCCGGTCAGGATGATCACCCGGACATCGCGGTCGGCGTCGGCCTCGTCGAAGGCTTCGTGCATTTCTGCTTTCATCCGGGGCGTGATCGCGTTCATCACTTTGGGGCGGTTCAACGTGATTGTCGCAATTCCATCTTCGATGTCATAGAGAATGTCTTCGTAGCTCATCGTCCGTGTTCCTGCCTATTTTTGTCGTTACCTATGCAACCTACGTTTCTTGCGGGTTAGGGCAACCGTCAAGTGATTCCAGCCCTAACGCTCGACGGACAGTTCTGTTATGGGGGTAATTCCACTTAACGCTTTTGGCATAAGTTGGGCGGACTTGTGATCTTGCGATCTGGGATGTGAACGACTCTCTCCCACAGCATCGTAACGGACCAAATTGAGTTTTCATGCTGAAGTGTAAACGTTTGGAATTGGCTGACCCGGCCGTCGGGCTTGTCGTTATCGAGGTCCGTTCATACCCCAGGTCCAGACCTCAAGCCGCGGACTTCGGGTTTACAATCACGGTGACAGTGCACTTTATTGCCGCACGATGTCACCCAGCGCGGCAATGGCCGGCTGCAGACCTTCTTCGGCGCCGACGATTATAGGCTCTACCGCGACCTGTTGGGCCGCGCCTGCCGCGCCGCCGCCGTGCGCTATGTCCTGATCATTCCCGCGCGGTCGCGGCGCGTCTTCCGTCCCGGAGATTGGCCTTGGTCGAGCCTTTATGCCCACCTTTCCGGCGCCGATGGCGGCGTGACGACGCAGGGGCCTGGGCGGAAACCATCGGTCGGCCCGTGGGCAACGCGGCGTTCTTCCAAACGGTCGAAGCGATGCTGGGTCGCTCGGTCGCGGCCCGAAAGCGCGGCCCGAAGCCGAAACAAGGCAGAACTACATTTGAAGTGCACTGTCACCGTAAATTTGTCCGTAATTTTGTAATTTTATGGCCGCGCCACGGCTGCATTGCTTCGCATACCGGACAGGGGGCTGGGTAACGTCAGGACATCGCGCCGCCCTCCCTAATCGCGCCGCCGCAACTGCGCCGCGCAGGCGAACCAGATCAGGCCGCTGGCGATGGCGATGTAGATCACCGTGCCGATCACCATGGTTTCCAGCCGGAACCCGGCATCGATCATCCAGCCCAGCGCGGGCGGTCCCAGGGCGGACGCGAACACGCTCAACGTCGCGGCCATGCTGCGGATCGAGCCGATATGGCGGGTGCCGCCGAACTCCGCCCACATGACCGGGGCGATCGTCTGGCGCAGCCCGCCGGTGACGCCGGACAGGGCGAGATAGGCCCACGCCCAGAGCGGGTCGTCCATATAGGCCAGGATCAATATCCCGAAGACGTAGGGCACCAAGATAATAGGCAGCAGCCGCGTCGCGCCGAGCCGGTCGACGATCGGGCCGGCGGCCATCGAGAACAGGGTCGTCATCGCCGCGAACACGGCGTAGCCGGCGGTGACCCAGCCGGCCGACCAGCCCTTCATCTCGGCGACGGTGAGCTGGTGGAAGAATAGCGCGGTCTCGATGATCGACGGCGCGACGGTGCCCGGTAGGATCAGCCAGAAGAACGGGTGCGTCAGGACCTGGCGCAAGGTCAGGCTGCGGTCGCCGTCCTCCGGCGCCGCCACGTTGGCGGGAGAAGGTTCGGACCGCCGCCGGGGGCCGCGCAGCAGCCAGATCGCCGCGGGCAGCAGGACGATCGCCGCGACGACTCCGGCGGCGGCATAGGTGTAGCGCCAGCCGATCGCGGCGATCAGCGCGACGGCGAGGGCGGGCAGCACAGCGCGTCCGGCGGGAAAGCCGAGCGAGACGATGGCGACGGCCTTGCCGCGGTCGGTGCGGAAATGCTTCACCGTGGACGTAATCGAAACATGGCTGGTGAGGCCTTGGCCCATATGGCGCAACATGAAGATGACGGCGACGAGGAAACCCGCGGTGGGACACAGCGCGGCCCCGAAACAGGCGAGCGCCAGGCCGATGCCGACCAGAATCGAATAGCGCACCAGCGGCATGCGGTCGATCCAGGCGCCGGTAAAGGGCAGGACCAGGGCCGACAGCAGGGTACCGGCCATATAGACGGTGCCCCATTCGGCGTGCGACAGGGCGAACTCGGCCTCGATCTGCGGCCCGAACACGCCGATGAAGAAGGTCTGCCCGAAGCTGGACGCGAGCGCCATCAGGAACCCGAAGCCGAGGAACCGCAGGTTCTTGCGCGCGAAGATGAGATAGCCGGATGGGGCCGCGGCGGCCGCCGGGCTGGGCATGATGGATACCCCGATTTGGCGTGTGGCCGGCAACCCGTAGCCTAATTCTTTGGCAGGGCCTAGCTCGAATTTTGCAACGCGCGTGCCCCCGCGTAAACTCGCCGCCGTGAGTCGGACCCGATTTCCTTGGACACAGAATTGGCTTAATCGAAGTGTCCAAGGAGGACCGGAACATGACCGATAATTTTGAGAAGAAAGTTGCTGTTGATGGGCCTGTGGTAAATGCGGGCGAGCTTGGCTCG
>JAKZTB010000037.1:0-3819 GCA_047517345.1 Alphaproteobacteria bacterium | reverse complement strand
CGTGGCACGCCGCGATCTCAATCAGGCCCGCCGCGTGAGACAAACTTGTGTCCAAGGAACCGGGTGCGCTACAGGTAATCATGCACGGTGCTTCTGGGCGGCAAATCCTTGGGCAGCGCGCGCCACTGGCAGCCGGTGCTCAGAATGTACATCACGCCGTTGATCACCTCGCGGATATCCTGTTGTTCGCGAGCCTCCTGGCGGCGCAGGCCATGGCGCCGGACAACACCAACTGGATACTGTTTGGTGCGAAACAGCTGGTGCTGGGGCCAATCGTTGGCGTCGGCGCGGGCCTCATCGGAGGAACGGCTCTACTCCAAGCGCAAAAGCGCGGCCTGACGTCGGAAACCTTCGAAGGGATTGGCGCGGTAGCGTTGGCGGGCGCGGCATATCTGGGCGCGGTTCAGATCGGTGGAAACGGGTTTATTTCCGCTTTCGTTGCCGGGTTGTGCTTTGGAAATGTCCTCAAGGGCAGATGAAAATTCGTTTATGAGTTCACCGAAAGCGAAGGGCAAATCCTAACATGGGGTGCATTCTTTCTCCTTGGATTGGCGCTCGTTCCAGAAGCGGTGCGCCATCTATCCTTGCCGATGCTGGTGCTCATTTTGATCAGTCTGTTCGTCGTGCGGCCGGTGGCGATTTGGGTTTCGCTGATCGGGTCGGATGCTTCCGCCACAACCCGCCTGTTCTTTGGCTGGTTCGGACCACGCGGGCTCGCGACCGCCTTGTTCGCATTGCTCATCGTACAAAAGGGCGGTCACGAATTTGCCGAACCGATTCTCACTTTGGCAATCAATGCGGTGTGGATCAGTGCGCTCCTGCATGGGTTGAGTGCGATCCCTGGCGCGAAATGGTATGCGGCCAGGATTACGGCGATAGGTGACTGCGCGGAGACAAGGCCAATCGAAACATCAGCCAAACCGCTCATCACCCACCATCATTGAATTGCCTATTCGGATGAGGCGCTTTCTTCCGCATAGCCTTTTGCCGCTTCGTCCGCTTGGAACCCGGCGGTATGTTGGAAGACGTTCGGTTTCCGGTAAATCGCGAGCAGCACAGCGCCCTCGTCGGAATGGGTTTCGTGGAACGATCCGGGCTTGCGCCAAACATACTCGCCGGCGCGGCAGATGCCGTCATGATCGTAAAACGAGCCTTCCAGCACGAAAGACTGTTCAATTTCGGGATGCTTGTGCATCGGGAGGCTCGCGCCGGGTTCCCATTTCAGGAGGCAAGTCATTTCGCCTTTTTCCTTGTCCTCGTAGAGGACCTTGATCTGAATGCCCTCGAACTGCGATGGCGCCCAGTCGATCGATTTTGGATCGATATAATTGGACCCGTTTTTGGTAGGTTCGACCATGATCTCACTCCTTCAGGAAAACCTATCGTTATTCATTCTATGTCAGGGCAATTGGAAAACGCGATGACGAAACCGTTAGAGGTTGCCGCGAAGCTGCATTGCGAGAACTGATGCGGTTCAACATCGGGTATACGAATTTCAGTATCGCGGCGATCCCCCTCGGCGGCCCCTAAGTTACGCGTTTCATCGAGAAGGATTTAGGGCGCCCTTGCTGACCAGCCAAACGCGCGCCAACCGGACCGTGTTTTCGATGATCTCGGGCCGGTTTCCGTCAATATGGGCGCCATCGACATTGATTATCGTTTTCGGTTCGGGGGTTATGGCCTGTAAGCGCGCCACACTGTCGGCAGGAATGCGCTCGTCGTTCTTTCCGTTGATCAAAAGAAACGGGCCAGAGATTTTCAACAGGTGGGTTTCCGGTTCGAGAGGTTTTAGCAGCAGCCAAATCGCCCATGCGGCAGTTTCACGCAACCATCCAGGTGAAAGTTTGAGGTTGGCCGCGACAAGCGTTTGAAGATCGACACCGCCATACGCGATGACCGATGGGCCGTCGGTTTGACCCGTCGCGGAAGCGCGGCGGCGTATTACCGGTAATGCCACGGCGCCCAAACTTACACCCACCAAGCTGATCCGGGCCGAATCTGCCCAATGCTGGCGTCTGACCCAGGCCATTAGGCCTGCCACGTCATTCGGCAGGCGATAGGCAACGCGGCGGGCGATTAGTGCACGGCCGATGAAACCGGCTTCCTTCCATTCCTTCGGATCGTATGGGTAGTCATAGGAAATAATTGCGTTTGGTCCCGGTTCCGGAATGCGCTCCAAATTCTGATGGGCGGTACGGAAACCGGAGATCACGACTAGCGTCGGGAGTTTCTCTCCGGCATCGTCGGCAAACTGTCCTTTTGGAAGGCTCACGGAAAAGGTAACCGCATTGTTGTCCGGATCGACGAGACGAACGTCCTGTATCTCCCGCAGGCCACTGGCGTCTGGAGAGATGGAGGCGGACGCTTGTCGGTAGAGCGGAAGTGGGTCTCGGATTTGCGCATCCGGACTCCAAATCGAAAGCCACAAGGCTACGGCGACTGAGACAAACAGTGCGCCGCCTAGGAACAGGAGATCGAAGCCTTTGATCAACCGCATGATGTCGGATTATACCAATGTACTTAGAGCTTGGCTCGTAATATGTTGCTGTTTTCATTGGCGATTGTCGAGTCGGATGGCAGGAGCGGCGCGCCGGACGATGCCGGGCATCGGCCAAGGGGCGCGACGCACCAGCCGGCCGACAAGCGCCAACCCTCCGGGTGGCCTTTGTTTAATCGCTGGAGGGCGTCAGCGCCCGCTTGCGGTGCCGCCGGCATCGCGGCACGGACCCTTCCACCCCAGCGAATAAACAAAGACCATGAAATCAACAACATATTACGAGCCAGGCTCTTAGATCGAGGGGGGAAAGTTCATGGCCGGAACCGACAAAACGCATGACGTCTCCATCGCGGAGGGGCCAGCGATCGTTCTCGTCGAACCGCAGATGGGCGAGAATATCGGAATGGCCGCCCGCGCCATGCTGAATGCCGGACTCGGAGATTTGCGCATTGTGCGCCCGCGGGACGGTTGGCCGAACCCGAAGGCACACAATGCGGCGTCCGGTGCGGACGCGGTTATCGAGAGCGCGCTGGTGTTCAATACGACGGAAGCGGCGACCGCGGACCTCGTGCACCTTTACGCCGCCACGGCGCGGCCGCGCGACATGATCAAGCCCGTATTAACCCCGCGTATCGGCGCCGGAGAGATGCGCAAGGCAGTTGCCGCCGGCGAGAAAGTCGGCGTGCTGTTCGGCGGAGAGCGTGCCGGCTTGGATAATGACGATGTCGCGCTGGCCGACACCGTTCTACAAGCACCCCTTAATCCGGCGTTCAGTTCACTCAATCTCGGCCATGCGGTTCTGATCGTAACGTACGAATGGTACCAGGCATTCGATGCGACGCCGCCGGCTCAGCTGCCTGAAGGACGAACCCAGCCTGCTACAAAAAGTGAGCTCATGACCTTTTTCGAAAGGCTTGAATCGGCGCTCGACGCTTGCGGCTTTTTTCATGTCGTAGAAAAGCGGTCAATCATGGTCCGCAACATCCGCAATATTTTCCAACGGGCTAATCTGATGGAACAGGAAGTACGAACCTTGCACGGTATCGTGTCTTGCCTGACGCGCGCCCAGCAAAATGAGCCACGGGTAAAAAGGCAATCCGACGAATAGTCTGACACTTTACAATTTGCGACTTCAACCAAAGCGAATCCGTGAAGACGGTTTGAGGGGTGTTTATCTGCGGTTGTCAGTAGCACAAGGTATGTCCGGAATGTGTAGCACGCGATATGTCCGGTTTCTTGAAGCGTTCCAAGGAACCGGGGGTATCGATGGATCCGGAGATACGGATTGTGCGCATAGCAGAAGCATTGGGCCGCTATGGCAG
>JAKZTB010000036.1:0-66957 GCA_047517345.1 Alphaproteobacteria bacterium | reverse complement strand
GCCCAGGACATTGACCGAAATCCACATCGGAAAGGTCAGCGCTAGCGCCAGCCCGGTGAAACCCCAGGCGGCGAGGAACTTGCCGATCACCGCCTCGACGGTGGAAATCGGTAATGTCATCAGGTTTTCGATCGTGCCTGTCTTGCGCTCCTCCGCCCAAAGACGCATCGCGATCGCCGGGATCAAGAGCAGGTAGAGCCAGGGGTGGTAGTCGAAAAACGGGATCAAATCGGCCTGTTCGCGGGACATGAAGCGGCCGATGAAGAACGCCAACGCTCCGCTCAACGCGAGAAATATGACAATGAAGACATAGGCCAGCGGCGTCGCGAAATAGCTGACCATCTCCCGTTTGACGATGATCCATATATTACGCATAGGGATTCTCGCGATGCGCGACATGCGCGGTGATGTCGTAGAAGACATCTTCGAGCAAGCCGACTTCGTTGATCAGCTCCTCGACGTTTATGTCGATTTCGCCGAGCGCCGCGACGATCTCCGCCGCCTTCGCGCGGCTGTCCGGCGGCACGCGCAGCAGGACGGATCCGTCCCGCCTTGTAACCGTCTCGACGCTATCGACACCATCGATCGCGCGGACTCTTTCTCGGGCCGCTGCAAGCTTGTCGGGCGCCACGCGCAGCAACAGGGCGTTGTGATCGCGCGCCCGGGTGCGCATGGAAGCCGGTGTGCCGTCCGCCAGCAGCCTGCCGCCGGCGATCATCACGACCCGGTTGCAGACCGCATCGACCTCTTCCAGGATATGGGTCGAGATCACGATCGCCTTGTCGGCCGCCATATCGCGGATCAAGGTCCTGACCAGGCGTTTCTGATTCGGGTCGAGCCCGTCGGTCGGCTCGTCCATGATCAGGACTTCCGGGTCGTGCAGGATCGCCTGGGCGAAACCGACGCGCCGCTTGTAGCCTTTCGACAGGGTTTCGATGGGCTGCCGCAGGACCTGTTCGAGGCCCAGCTTCTCGACGGCGGCGTCGACGCGGCGGCGCTTCTCCGCGCCGTCGAAGCCGCGTATCTCGGCGATGAAGCCAAGATACGATAACGGCGTCATATCGCCATAGGTCGGCGCACCTTCCGGCAAGTAGCCGATCCGGCGCTTCACCGCGACGGGTTCCACCACCACGTTGTGGCCGCAGACTGTGGCGCTGCCCGATGTCGGCTCCAGGAAGCCGGCGACGATTTTCATGGTCGTCGATTTGCCCGCGCCGTTCGGACCGAGGAAGCCGAGCACTTCGCCGCGCGCGACCGTCAAGGTGACGTCGTCGACGGCGACAAGCGCGCCGAACCTTTTGGTCAGCCGGTCGAGTTCGATCATTGCGGTCAAATGGCGCGCCTCCCTTGAAAGACAAGGCGTTGTATAGATTTTCTACGGAAATTCCCAGCCCAAAGCATTACTCGGTCAGGCTCCTAGGAGGCCAGGCGCTCTCCTATATTGACGGGCTGCCACCCGAAGAGCGGAGGGTGGTGGGCCCGGCAGGACTCGAACCTGCGACATAACCGTTATGAGCGGTTCGTTCTAACCAACTGAACTACGGGCCCGCGACGCCTCTATACCAGTGTCCGGCAGCGGGAACAATCGCGGCCGGTTGGACCGTGTTGGTCGATTGTGATTTGCTAATCGATCGCCGCACGAAGAAGGGGAATATACGATGAAGATCGACGACATCACGCTGACGCTGTTCGCCTGGGACGGGATCCCGGCCACCCAATACGGCCAGCACACCGGAAAATTCTCCGGCCGGAGCCAGCTCGGCCTGCTGACCATCCGCACCGACGGGGGCGTCGACGGGCACGCCTTCCTCGGCGCGTCGAGCCGCGGCGGGCATCTCGACGCCGGTTCGCTGATCGATCATCTCAAGCCGCAATTGATGGGGCAGGACCCGCTCGACCGCGAACGGTTGAACCGTGAAATGCACAAGCGGTCGCGCGCGACGACCTTGCGTGCGATCGGGGCGATGGATATCGCGCTGTGGGATATCGCCGGCAAGATCGCCGGATTGCCGATCCATCAGCTGCTCGGCAGCGCGCGAAGAAATCTTCCCGCCTACGCTAGTTCGCCGACCCTGGGCTCCGCCGACGCCTATGTCGAGGAAGCGCTCAGCTTCAAAGATGCCGGCTGGGCGGCGTACAAGATCCATCCGCCCACCCTTTGGAAGACCGATATCGCAGTGTGCGCGGCGGTCCGCGCGGCGGTCGGCGACGATTTCACGCTGATGCTCGATTCGACTTGGGCGTACGACTTTCCGCAGGCGCTGCGCGTCGGTAAGGCGATTCAGGAAATGGGCTACTACTGGTATGAGGACCCGCTCGCCGAGCAGGACCTCTACAACTACGTCAAGCTCCGCAATCTCTTACGCATCCCGATTCTTGCGACCGAATATTCGCCGGGTGGGTTCCTCGGCTATGCGCCATGGATCATGCAGCAGGCGACGGACTTCCTGCGCGGCGACGTGGCGGTGAAGGGCGGCATCACCGCCTGCGTGAAGACCGCGCATCTCGCCGAGGCGTTCGGCATGAATTTCGAAATCCACCACGGCGGCAATTCGCTCAACAATGTCGCCAACCTGCACGTCTCGCTGGCCATCGCCAATTGCGAGTTCTTCGAAGTGCTGCTGCCCGACGGCGCGCAGAAATACGGGCTGGTGGAGGATATCACCGTCGATTCGAACGGGCTGGTGCACGCGCCGATGGAACCGGGGCTGGGCGCGCAGATCGATTTCGACATGATCGCGGCGAAAACGTTGCAGACGCTGAGCTGATCAATCAGCCAAAAAACTGGCCGGAACCAAAGGGTTCCGGCCAGTTTGAACAGGGAGGCTTCACGTCTGGGAGACGAAGAATCTTGCGATTCTTGAAACCAAGCTATGCGCCTGGAAGCAGAAGCGTGTGTTGTTGCATTGCAACAACGAGGTGACAGATAGATAAAGTCTCGGACCGGACTTCGCCATTGGGAATTTGGCAATTCAGCTATGCGGAAAATGCATACCCGAGATTTGTTCCAGAAAACCGCCTAAATCTTTGATTCAGCTATCTTTTGCAAAAGGAAGTCGCGAAACACAGCGATTCTCTTGGAGTGCCGCAGCTCCTCCGGATAGACGAAATAGGCCTGGATCGAGGGTCCGGCGAGGTCCGGAAGCACTTTCACGAGGTTCACGTCGTCGGGGATCATGTAGTCCGGCAGGCTCGCGAGGCCGAGCCCGCTGCGCACCGCGCGGTAGATCCCGTATATGTTGTTGACGCGCAAGGCCGGCCGCCGCGGCGCATTCGCCTCTGCACCGGCTTCGAGCAGCCAATTGACCGACGGCACCGGCGGCGGCACGTCTTGCCCGTAGACGATCAGTTTGTGGTCGTTCAGGTCTTTCGGTTTTTTGGGCACGCCGTGGGCTTCGAGATATTGCCGCGAGCCGTAGATATGCGTGCTGACCGCGAGCAGATGCCGCTGGATCAGGTCCGGTTGCCGCGGCGGCGTCAAACGGATGCCGATATCGGCCTGCCGCATCCCCAAATCGAGTTCCGTGTCGGTCAGAATCAGATGAAAATCGACCTCCGGATACGTCTCGACGAATTCCTTGATACGCGGCGTCAGCCAGGTGGAGCCGAACGAAACCGTCGTCGTCACTTTCAGCGGACCGGACGGGCTTTCCCGGGTCTCGCTCAATTGCGATTCGACCACCGCGAGTTTGTGGAACACGTCCTTCACCGTCTGGTACAGCAGCTCGCCCTGTTCGGTCAGGATCAAGCCGCGCGCATGGCGGTGGAACAGCTTGATGCTCAAACTGTCTTCCAGCGCACTGACCTGCCGGCTGACGGCCGACTGGCTCAGATTCAATGTCGCGCCCGCATGCGTGAAGCTGCCGGCATCGGCGACATCGTGAAAAATGCGTAGTCTGTCCCAGTCCATAGCGAAACTTACTTTAGCCTAGCGAGGTCATGCCCTTTAGCGGGAATTGGTCCGGCGCGTCTAGAAGCCGAACATATGATCCAAGCTGAAGCTCTCTACCCCGTTCTGCAGTCCATGATAGCCGAAAAGCCGGCAGGTTTGATCTCGAATTATGACATATCCGTCGTCACCGGCAGCCGCCTTATCCGTTGCGCCGAACAGATCACCATAACGCCAATATAGAGAACCCCCGCAAGGTATTGCTACCTTATGGTCGGCAATTTCGTTGCCGCCGCCATCATACAGGAGAAGATGGGTATCGGATTTTGTATTCCAAGGCATGGAGGCCGGATAGATGAGGTGGCACATCGTTTCCAGCGGCGCCGTGCCGAGACGCAGGAACAGGCGCGTAGTGAGGCCGGGTGCGGGTCCGGAATAGGATTGCGGCTCGCTGCGGTAGGTCAGGACGGTGTTGAAGATATGCGCGCCGAAACTGGTGTCCGCGCCATGGCCGTTCGTTCTGTCTTCGTAACGAAACAATCCGTGCAGCCAGCCGTCCGCTTCGCCGCCTTGCGTAAAATCGTAGACCAGCTCGATATGGCCGTAACCCCGTTCCAGCGCCGCGTTCGCCGTCCCGTTCAACAGGGCATCGATTTCCAGAAGTTCGCAATGATCGCGTGCGAGATTGCCGAAAGCATGCTCCGCGACCTTGCGGCCGTCGGCGTCATACAGCAGCCCTGCAACGGGCAACGTGTCCTGTGCCGTCGACATCGGTGTCGGCAACACGGTTGTCCGGAACCGGTCGATCGGCAGTACCGGCGCGGGTAAAAGAAAGCCCTTGCCCAAAAAATTCCCGATTCCCGCTATAGCCGGATCGGGTTTGAGGTCGGTACGCTGTACGTTCGGGTGGGAGATACGTTGCCGCCCGGTCGGCGACCGCACTTCGTAGCGGGGCCGCACGAAATGCTTGCCGGCCCGAATCTCCACCTGCGCCGGCCATTTGAGATCCGGCAGCAGTTCCGCCATATCGAGGGCGTAGCTTCCAAAAGGCGGAATTTCACGGTCCAGAGTCGCGACATCGTCGCGGCCCATCTGGTTCAGCCCGATAGCGCCGGCCGGTATCGGGCAGGGATGGCTGTTCTGGACCCAAAGGACGACCTGTCCACCCTCTTCCGGTGCGGGCAGTCCGGCGTAGAGGTCGGCGGGCCAGGCGTTGGCGTCGTGCGTGCAGGACAACACGGTAGCCGCATCACCAAAAGTGTCGAGCGCGTACTTGACGACGTCGTGTCCCGCACCGTTGATGACGTGCATGAACAGCTGGCCGGTAAAGGCGGGCAAACCGAACCTCGCGCGCACCGCGCGGCTGTCGACCGTCACCGTGCCGACGCCGGGCGGAAGATCCTGCGACCAATCGGCGATAGACGAACCGTTTTCGTCGAACAAAAGGAACCGGATCCGCGTGTTCTGCGCGCCGTAGCCGGCCCAATAATTGGCTGTCACCAACCGCGTGTGGTCGGTTTCGGTATCGCGGAAGAAGGCGAAGTTGGTCGCGAAATTGACCGGATCCAAATAGTGTCTGCGATTGGTGATCATTGCGTCGTCCAGGCGCACATCGTCCAGGCTGGCGATTTCCACCCCGTCGGGGACAAGGTGGCGGATGTGCATGACGAGCCGTTCGGCGTCGAAGGCGAGCACCAGCACGTTGCCGGCGCCGGCGTCCGGCAACGCCGTAACAGGCTGCGCGGCGTGCCCCAGCACCGGCGCGCCGATCGCGCTCAAATCCTGCACGAAGACTCCGGCAATCTGTAGCGCCGCCATGTCGTGCAGCGCGGCGAAAGCCGTGGCATGGCCCGCCGGATCGTATACCGCGACAGGTCCTTCGAGCCGCTCCAACAAGCTGCGGATTTTCGGCGCGGCAAGCGGATGCCCGACAGCCTTGAAAAAGCTGAATCCGCCGGACACGTTGCTGAATGTATCGATGTCGAGCGCCATTTTCCTTCCCGGCGTACGCGCGCGAGGCGCGCCGCTGATTTACTTATTTTGGCCGGAGCCCGGAACAGCAAGATATAGGGATTCGCCGGAACCTCGCAACGGGCTCTACGACGGGTGCGCCATCCGCTTGTGAATTTCGGCGGCCACCCGCGCCGTATCGTCGAATGGCTCGTAACGCCAGTCTTCCGGGTTTCCGGTAAATGCGCGCGTTATGTCTTCGCTTCGAAGCGTTTCGTGAAACCGCTTGAATTTGGCGCTGCCGCCCGGCAGATCGAAGACATAGACCGGTTTTCCAGTGGCGCAGGCTTCCGACACCATGTTGACCGAATCGCAGGTCGCGACGATCTGGTCCGCGTGCGACAGATACCCGAAATAGGGATTGTCGCCGGTCCCGTTCCAGATCACGGCGGCCGATTTTTCGAGACCGCGCTGCAGCGCGACGATGTTTCGAGCCCCGGTCCGCCGCGACGGGGTGACCAGTAGGGTCCCGCCGGTCGCCGCGCCATACGCTGCGAGCTTGGCGGCGAAGTCCGCGACGATTTCCGGTGTCATGCGGTACACCCGGTTCGGCCCGCCGACGAGAACGGCGGTCAAAGGCCGCGGCAGGTCCGCCAGGGCAATGGCGTACTCCTTTGCCGCGGCCTGTAGGCGTTCGCGCGTGGCGCGGTGTATCGCGCCCTTTGTCACGACGACATTTTCACCGGAAAGATCGTCATGAGCTCCCGCAACGACGAGATCGAACGACCGTAAGGGGACATGAGGGTTTTGAATGTGGACGCAAAAACTCTGGCCGCCGCTCAGCCGCTTTATCGCGAGCGCCGGGCCAACCGATTTCCGGCCGCAGGATATGACAAGCCGGGGCCAGGGGGGCGTTAGCGGGTCGCTCGCCGCATGCAATCCCATGACGCCGGACGGCCAATAGCGCGGCGGCAGCCAGCGCCAGGGCGCCCGCAGCGTTACTGTCTTGCCTTCGAAGGGCAGGCCGACGGCTTCCGCCAGCCCTACGGCCTGTGTGACCATGCCGGCCATGCCTTCGGTCAGGACCCAGGCGACGCTACTTGCCATTAGTGGTTCGCGGAATGGAGATCGTGAAAATCGGACTATGGCGGCATGCGTGGTGTGGGGCAAGGCGAATACCGGCTCTTGCAAGCAAATCACATCCTTGTAATATAATTACCCGCCCAACCCCGATGGGAGTTCCCATGCGCCGCGTAAAGCTGGATCGTATCGACCGCCGTATTCTGCGCGACCTGCAGGAAAACGGTCGGATCACGAATGTCGAGTTGGCGAGCCGGGCCGGTATCTCCGCGCCACCGTGTTTGCGCCGGGTGCGGGCGTTGGAAGATGCGGGATACATCCGCGGATACCATGCCGACGTCGATCCGGAACAGCTGGGATTCGGCGTTTTGGTTTTTGCCCAGGTCGGTCTCAGCAGCCAGGCGGAATCGGATCTGGTCGCTTTCGAGACGCTGGTGGCGGATTGGCCAGAAGTGCGCGAATGCCACATGCTTGCCGGCGAAACCGATTTCCTGCTGAAAATAGTGGCCCATGACTGGGATACCTATAACCGGTTCCTCACGTCGCAATTGACGGCGGCGCCGAACGTCAGTCATGTGAAATCGGCCTTGGCGATTCGCCTGTCGAAGCAGAATTTCGGCGTCCCGATCGACGTCGACGGTACGTCGGTCTAGAACGGATCAAGTTTAGTCGAACCCATTATATGGGTTCGGATAAGACTGTGAATCCGATCTATTTCAATAATATAGAGCAAATTCACGCGGTTGTTGGATCGCCAAAAGCGATTCCAACTAACCCCGATCTGCTCTAGCGCCGCACGGCGACATCAAGTTGGTGCTGTGTGGAATACGCCTGAAACGGCGCGTTACTTGAATCGCACCTTGACGATTTCATAGTCCTTCTGGCCACGCGGTGTCACGACCTCCACCGATTCGCCGACCGATTTACCGATCAGCGCACGCGCGATCGGGGCGGCGACGGAAAGCCGGCCACCCGCGATATCGGCTTCGTGTTCGCCGACAATCTGATAGGTCGTTTCCTCGTCGGTTTCTTCGTCCGCGATCGTAACTGTGGCCCCGAACCGCACCGTCTTGCCGGTCAGCTTCGCGACATCGATCACGTCGGCGCGGCTGATTTTGTCTTCGATTTCCGCGATTCGACCTTCAATGAAGCTCTGCCGGTCCCGCGCCGCGTGGTATTCGGCGTTTTCCGACAGGTCGCCGTGCTCGCGTGCTTCGGCAATTGCCTTGATCACCGCCGGCCGGTCATTCGCCTTCAGGGTCTGCAATTCGGACTTCAGGCCGTCGAAACCGCCTGTTGTCATGGGAACTTTATCCATCGCATTCACTCAACATTCTACAAACAACTGCCCTGTCGCGGGGAGCGCCACCTGGCGTATCGTCCGCCCGATTCGTTATTCCGTCAATATCCGAGAAACTCGATAAGAAACCTTGTAAACGACCCGAAAACTAAAAGGCGTTGTTAAAATAGGATTGCAGGGGCGCAACATCAAGAGAGTCGGCCTTCAGCGCTTGAATGGCCCGTGTCGCGGCCCGCGCGCCGGAAACCGTCGTGTAATAGGGTATCGACCGCATCAGCGCCGTCCGCCGCAGGCTGAAGCTGTCCTCGATGGCCTTGCGCCCTTCGGTCGTGTTGAAAATCAGGTCGATCTCACCGTCGATCATGGCGTCGACGATGTGCGGCGGGCCTTCCAAGACCTTGTTGACCCGGCGGACGGCAAGTCCCTGCGCATCCAGATATCGCGCCGTGCCGCTCGTGGCGACGATCGAGAAGCCCATTTCGGTCAGTTCGTGCGCCAGAGGCGCCATAGCTTCCTTGTCTTCGTCGCGCACCGAAATGAAGACATTGCCTTCCTGCGGCAAGACCACGCCGCTGCCGAGTTGCGCTTTGGCGAAGGCGCGCGCGAAATCGCGGTCGAGCCCCATGACCTCGCCCGTCGACTTCATCTCGGGGCCCAGCATGACGTCGACCCCGGGAAAGCGCGCGAACGGAAACACCGCTTCCTTTACTGCGACATGGTCGCCGACCATGCCGCCGTCGAGATCGAAATCGGCAAGCTTCTCGCCTGCCATGATGCGGGCGGCGATCTTGGCGATCGGTACGCCTGTTGCCTTGGCGACGAAGGGAACCGTCCGGCTGGCGCGTGGATTGACCTCGATGATGTAGACGTCGCCGTCTTTGACCGCGTACTGCACGTTCATCAATCCGACCACGCCGAGGCCGTGCGCCAGGGCGTCGGTCTGGCGCCGGATTTCCGCAATGATCTCGTCGGACAGCGAGTAGGGCGGCAGCGAACAGGCGCTGTCGCCGGAATGGATGCCGGCTTCCTCGATATGTTCCATGATGCCGGCGACGTGCACCACGTCGCCGTCGCAGATCGCATCGACATCGATTTCGATTGCGTCGCGCAGGAACCTGTCAATCAGGACCGGGTGGCTACCCGATACCTGTACCGCTGTCTTCATGTAGCGCTGCAGGGCATGCACGTCGTGGACCCGTTCCATGGCCCGCCCGCCCAGCACATAGGACGGCCGGATCAGCACCGGATAACCGATTTTTTCGGCGATGGCTTCCGCTTGGCCGACCGAGAACGCGATACCGTTGGGCGGCTGACGCAGGTCCAGGTCCTTGAGCAGTTGCTGGAACCGTTCCCGGTCCTCGGCCAGATCGATGGCGTCGGGCGCTGTGCCGAGGATCGGGATACCGCTGTCGGCCAGCCCGGCCGCCAGCTTCAGAGGCGTTTGCCCGCCGAACTGCACGATGACTCCGTGCAAACGCCCCTTCTGCTGTTCGGTACGCAGCAGCGCCAGCACGTCTTCATTCGTCAGAGGTTCGAAGTAGAGCCGGTCCGAGGTGTCGTAATCGGTCGATACGGTTTCCGGGTTGCAGTTGACCATGATGGTTTCGTAGCCGGCTTCGGCGAGCGCGAAGACCGCATGGACGCAGCAATAATCGAATTCGATCCCCTGTCCGATACGGTTCGGACCGCCGCCGAGGATCACCACTTTGCTGCGGTCCGAGACGTCCGCTTCGCATTCCGCCGGTCCGCTGCCGTCGCCCTCGTAGGACGAGTACATATAAGGGGTGAGGGAGGGGAATTCGGCGGCGCAGGTATCGATGCGCTTGTAGACGGGGGCGACATCCAAGTCGCGCCGCCGCGACGCGACGGCGCTCTCCTCCATGCCGCACAACTCGCCGAGCCTTGCGTCGGAGAAGCCAAACGATTTCAGCCGCAGCAAGCCGAGATGGTCGTCGGGAAGGCCGTTCGCGCGGACCGTTTCCTCGACCCGTACGATTTCGGCGATCTGCTCCAGGAACCAGGGATCGATCTTGCAGGCGCTGTAAATCTCATCGATCGTCAGCCCGTGCCGGAAGGCCTGCGCGACGATCAGGATACGGTCCGGCACCGGCTTCGCGAGTGCCGCTCGAACCGCGTCCCGGTCGCTGTCCGCCGCACCCTCGATGTCGATTTCGTTGAAGCCGGTCAGCTCGGTTTCCATCGAGCGTAGCGCCTTCTGGACGCTTTCGGCGAACGTGCGGCCGATCGACATGCCTTCGCCGACCGATTTCATGGAGGTGGTCAGGGTCGCTTCCGCGCCGGCGAACTTCTCGAAGGTGAAGCGCGGCACCTTGGTGACGACATAGTCGATGGTCGGCTCGAAACTCGCCGGGGTGATCTTGGTGATGTCGTTGTCGATCTCGTCCAGCGTGTAGCCGACCGCCAGCAGGGTCGCGACCTTGGCGATCGGGAAGCCGGTCGCCTTGGAGGCGAGCGCGGAGGAGCGCGACACCCGCGGGTTCATCTCGATCACCAACAAGCGCCCGTCCGCCGGGTTGACCGCGAACTGAACGTTCGAGCCGCCGGTATCGACCCCGATCTCGCGCAGGCACGCGATCGAGGCGTTGCGCATGATCTGGTATTCCTTGTCGGTCAGGGTCAGCGCCGGGGCGACGGTGATCGAATCGCCGGTATGGATGCCCATCGGATCGACGTTTTCGATCGAGCAGACGATGATGCAGTTGTCCGCGCGGTCGCGCACGACCTCCATCTCGAACTCCTTCCAGCCGAGCACCGATTCCTCGACCAGGACTTCGTTCGTCGGCGAGGCGCGCAGGCCGCCATCCGCCAATTGCATGAATTCGACGCTATTGTAGGCGATGCCGCCGCCGGTGCCGCCCAAGGTAAAGGACGGCCGGAGGATCGCCGGCAGGCCGATTTTTCCGAGCGCTTCGTAGGCCTCGTCAAAATTGCGCACCAGTTGCGAGCGCGGGCACTCCAGCCCGATCTTCTCCATCGCATCGCGGAACTTTAGACGGTCCTCGGCTTTTTCGATCACCTCGGCCTTGGCGGCGATCATCTCCACGCCGAATTCGGTCAGCACGCCCTGCCGGTCGAGTTCCAGTGAGGTGTTGAGGCCGGTTTGCCCGCCCATGGTCGGCAGCAACGCGTCGGGCCGCTCGCGCTCGATGATCTTGCGCACGGTGTCCGCGGTTACCGGTTCGATATAGGTCGCGTCCGCCAGTCCCGGATCGGTCATGATCGTCGCCGGGTTCGAATTGGCCAGGACGACCCGGTAGCCTTCGTCCTTCAGCACCTTGCAGGCCTGGGTCCCGGAATAATCGAACTCGCAGGCCTGGCCGATCACGATCGGCCCCGCCCCGATGATGAGAATCGATTCGATGTCGGTGCGTTTAGGCATGGGCTTCCATCAGCGCGATGAAGCGCTCGAACAGGTAGTGGCTGTCCTGGGGGCCGGGGGAGGCTTCCGGGTGGTGTTGCACGCCGAAGACCGGTTTGCCGGTGACCTTCAGCCCTTCCGGCGTGCCGTCGAACAGCGATTGGTGGGTCAGTACCACACTCTCCGGCAAGCTGCCGGGATCGACCATGAAGCCATGGTTCTGGCTGGTGATCTCGACCCTACCGGTTTCCAGGTCCTTCACCGGATGATTTGCGCCGCGATGACCGTGGTGCATCTTCTCGGTCCGCGCGCCGAGCGCCAGCGCCATGATCTGATAGCCGAGGCAGATGCCGAAAGTGGGGATGCCCGCCTCGATGACGGCCTGCACCGCGGGAATCGCGTATTCGCCGGTTGCCGCCGGGTCGCCGGGGCCGTTCGACAGGAACACGCCGTCTGGTTTGTGGCGCAGGATGTCGTCCGCCGTGGCCGTTGCCGGGACCACCGTCACCGCGCAGCCGAGATCGGCGAGACAGCGCAGGATGTTCCGCTTGGCGCCGAAATCCACCGCCACGACATGGAAGCGCGGCGTTTCGAGCTCGCCATACCCTTGGCCCAAGGCCCAGGCGGTTTCCGCCCAGGCGTAGGATTGGGTGCAGCTGACCTGCTTGGCCAAATCCATGCCCTCGAGGCCGGGCCAGGCCGCGGCTTCGGCGCGGTGCGCGGCGATGTCGAACGCGGCATCGGGTTCGTGGGTCACCACGCCGTTCGGTGCGCCCAGATCGCGAATCCGGCGGGTCACCCGGCGCGTGTCGATACCGGTGACGCCGACCAAATTGTGCCCCTTCAACCAGGCGTCGAGATGCTGGACGGCGCGGAAGTTGGACGGGTCGGTGATGTTCGCGCGCAGGACGCAGCCGCGTACCGCCGGTGTGACGGTTTCGATGTCTTCCGGATTGGTGCCGACATTGCCGATATGCGGGAAGGTGAAGGTGATGATCTGGCCAGCGTAGGACGGATCGGTCAGGATTTCCTGATAACCGGTGATCGAGGTGTTGAAACAGACTTCGCCGACCGCCTGGCCGGTTGCGCCGATGCCGTGGCCCCAAAATACGGACCCGTCGGCCAGAATCAGCGCCGCCGTGCTGCCTTCGGGCGGCGTGGCGGGCGTCAGCGTCGGATTCGGCATATAGGGATCGCAGTCCGGAGTGTTGGTAGCGCGCACCACACTGATTCGCCAAGACAATTTGCCGAACCGTGCGTACAGGGGTCAATCGATCATCGGTAATTCGCCGGATTTCTAAGCAAATCACGTGCCATGGTCAAGTAAAATTATCTAAATTTGTGATTTGTTTTCAATAAGTTATAAAATTCCGCAAAGTTGCACTCGCGCATTGGATCAGGTACCGTTTGCTTCGATCCATCCGATCGAAGCAACCGCGAGGGCGAAAATGCTGCGAAGCGCGTTAAGCGAGTCGCTGAAAGAAGCCATGCGGGCGCAGGAAAAGCGCGCCGTATCGACCTTGCGGCTCGTGCTGGCTGCGCTCAAGGATCGCGATATCGCGGCACGCACCGATGGCGAGGTGTCCGATCTCGGCGATGCCGAAATCCTCTCGATGCTGGAGACGATGGTCAAGCAGCGGCGCGAGAGCATTAAGATGTACGATAAGGGCGGCCGGCCGGAACTGGCCGAGCAGGAGCGCGAAGAAATCGCGATCATCGAACGGTTCCTGCCCAAGCAGCTCGACGAAGCGGAGATTGATGAGGCGGTCGCCGCGGCGATTGCCGAGGTGGGGGCGGACGGTTTAAAGCAGATGGGCAAGGTGATGGCGGTGTTGCGCCGGAACTATGCTGGACAGATGGATTTCGGCAAGGCGGGCGGGATCGCGAAGCAGCGTCTGTCCTGACTGCGACGACGGACTGTCCCGGCTGAACGGTAAATTACGGTGGTGAGGCGGGCCCGGTGGCGTTCCCGAACAGGCTCCTGGAAGATATCCGTGCGCGGATCGCATTGGCGGACGTGGTCGGCAAACGGGTCAGGCTGACGCGCAAGGGGCGCGAACATACTGGGCTGTGCCCGTTCCACAACGAAAAGACGCCGTCCTTCACGGTCAGCGAGGACAAGGGCTTCTATCATTGTTTCGGCTGCGGCGCGCATGGCGACGTGATTTCGTTCGTCATCAACACCGAAGGCCTGTCCTTTCCCGAAGCGGTGGAGCGGCTGGCCGCCGACGCCGGACTCGAGGTGCCCGTGGAGACGCCCGAAGCCCGCGCCGAAGCGCAACGCCGCGCCGATCTATATGACGTCGTCGAAGCGGCGGCCGCTTGGTTCGAGGCGCAGCTCCGCGAACCGGCCGGACAACCGGCGCTCGATTACCTGCGCGGGCGCGGCTTGCGCGACGAGACGATCGCACAGTTCCGGCTCGGCTACGCGCCCGACGGCGGCGCGGGTCTGCCTGTCACGCTGAAAGCGAAGGGCGCGACGGAGGCGCAGATCGTCGAGGCGGGTCTGTTGCGCCGCCCGGACGACGGCCGGGCGGCCTACCCGTTCTTCCGCGACCGCGTCATGTTCCCGATCGCCGACCGGCGCGGCCGCGTGATCGCGTTCGGCGGCCGGCTGATGGGCGAAGCGAAGGCGGCGAAATACGTCAACTCGCCGGATACGCCGCTCTTCGACAAGGGCCGCACCCTGTACAATTTCGGCGCCGCGCGGCAAGCCAGTTTCGAGTCGGGCCAGCTCGTCGTGGCGGAAGGCTATATGGACGTCATCGCCCTGTCGCAGGCCGGGATCGGCGCCGCCGTCGCGCCGCTGGGGACCGCGCTGACCGAAGACCAGATCCGCGCCCTGTGGCGCCTCGCGCCCGAACCGATTCTATGTTTCGACGGCGATACGGCGGGCCAGCGCGCGGCGGGCCGGGCGGCGGAACGCGTCCTGCCCTTGCTGCAGCCGGGCAAATCCCTGCGCTTCGCTTTGTTGCCGGCGGGCGAGGACCCGGACAGCCTCATCGCCCGGCAAGGTGCCGCCGCGATGCGCCAATTGCTGGCGGCCGCGCAACCGTTGTCGGATGTGCTCTGGCGTCTTGAAGCGGGCGCCGGACCCATCGATACGCCCGAACGGCGCGCCGACCTGCAGGCGCGGTTGGAACGCCGGGTCGGCGAAATAGCCGACGGAACGGTACGCGAGCATTATCGCGACGCCGTTCGCGAGCGCTTGCGTTCGACATTTCGTTCGGACGGCGGCCGCCGGCACGGGACGGTGGCATCCCGCGGCAACAGCGGCGCCCATATCCGCAACAGAATGCGGCAGCAGGTCCGCCGCGAGCAGCAGGCCATTCTCGCCGCCCTGATCAATCACCCGCCGCTGCGCGACGAATTCGACGAAAGGCTGGCGGATATTGCCTTCGAGCCCGACCTTGACAAAGTTCGCCAGCAACTCCAAAACCTGTTCGCGGGGAGCGCAGACCTTGATCTTGAGGCCATTCGGGCCCACTTTTCCAACAGCGGCGACGACGCGCTTTTGG
Organism: Alphaproteobacteria bacterium; assembly: GCA_047517345.1. Lineage (GTDB taxonomy): Bacteria > Pseudomonadota > Alphaproteobacteria > UBA8366. The sequence goes on along the minus strand of JAKZTB010000036.1, from coordinate 51,841 downwards.
ACGGCGTGCTTGAAAAGCAGGTCATGGTATTGGCGCCGTTTGCGGATCAGAAGACACCGGTCGAGGATGCACGGCGTGGCTTGGAACATTTGATCGGCCGGCGCGTACAGGAACGATTGAGGCAGGAAGTCGCGGCGCTCGGACGGTCGGCGGCGGCGTCCGCGGACGAAGCGGGACTGGCCAGGGCCTTGGCGGCAAAGCAAGACGCGATCGAGAGCGACCGGCTGCTGGCGGATATTGACGAATAATAAGGTTACCCTTTTTAAAGAATATTTGCTCTAATTTGCCGTCGCGTGGGCGATTGCGCGTCGGAAAACACCGGAGACGAGACTTTATGGCTACGAAAGCAGCGACGGCACAGGTCCAGGCGAACGACAACGCGGAGGAAACGCCCGACGGTCCCCTGATGGATGGGGTCGCGCAGGAAGTCAAAAAGCTGCTCGCGAAGGGCAAGGAGCGCGGCTACATCACCATCGATGAGCTGAACGCCATCCTGCCGCAGGACCAGGTGTCCTCGGAGCAGATCGAGGACACGATGACGATGCTCTCCGAGATGGGCATCAACGTCATCGATGGCGAAGAGTCCGAGGAAGCGCCGGCGGCGGCGGAAGAGGCCCCGGCGGCGGCCGGCAACCTGGCCGACGAGGATATCGGCCGCACGGACGATCCGGTCCGGATGTATTTGCGGGAAATGGGCAGTGTCGAACTGCTGTCGCGCGAAGGCGAAATCGCCATCGCCAAGCGCATCGAAGCCGGCCGCGAGAAGATGATCGGCGCGCTGTGCGAAAGCCCGCTGACCATGCAGGCGATCACCCATTGGCACGATGCGCTGGTCGAAGGCCGGATGCTGCTGCGCGACGTGATCGATCTCGACGCGACCTATGGCGCGACACCGGAAGGCGCCGCCAAAAACGCCGGGCAGGCGAGCGTCAACAATATGGCGAACCGGGTAGAGAACGCGGAAGAGACCTTGCTCGTAAACGAAAACAAAGACGAAAACAAAGACGTCGACGAGGAGAAAGAAGAAAAAACTAAAGCCAAAAACGAAAACGAAGATAAAGATGACGACGACGACGAGGAGGAAACTTCGCTGTCGCTTGCCGCGATGGAACAGGCTCTGAAGCCGGACATCCTGGATAAATTCGAAAAGATCGCCTCGACCTACATCAAACTGCACCGCGCCCAGGACAAGCGGTTGGCGGCGTTGCAGAAAGGCGAAGCGGTTTCCAAATCGACGGAGCGCACTTACGAGCGTCACCGCAAGGAACTGCTCGAAAATATGGAACAGATCCGTCTCAACAATGCCAAGATCGAGCAACTCGTCCACCAGCTCTACGCCTACAGCAAGAAGCTGACAGGCCTCGAAGGCCGCCTGATGCGTCTGTCGGTAAATTGCGGCGTCAAGCGCGAAGATTTCCTCACCCGCTATTTCGGCCACGAGCTCGATCCGCACTGGCTGAACGCCGTGTCCCGGGTCAAGGCGAAAGGCTGGAAGGATTTCGCCAAGAAACATCGCGACGAAATCAAAACCCTGCGCGGCGATGTCGCCAACATCGCCGGCGAAGCCCGGATGCCGATGGGCGAGTTCCGCCGCATCTTCCAGACCGTGCAGCAGGGCGAGCGCGAGGCCGGCCGGGCCAAGAAGGAGATGGTCGAGGCGAACCTGCGCCTGGTCATCTCGATCGCCAAGAAATACACCAACCGCGGCCTGCAGTTCCTCGACCTGATCCAGGAAGGCAATATCGGCCTCATGAAAGCGGTCGATAAGTTCGAATACCGCCGCGGCTACAAATTCTCGACCTACGCCACCTGGTGGATCCGCCAGGCGATCACGCGCTCGATCGCCGACCAGGCCCGCACCATCCGGATTCCCGTGCACATGATCGAGACGATCAACAAGCTGGTCCGCACCTCGCGCCAGATGCTGCACGAGATCGGCCGCGAGCCGACCCCGGAGGAACTCGCGGTCAAGCTCGGCATGCCGCTGGAGAAGGTCCGCAAGGTGCTGAAGATCGCCAAGGAGCCGATCAGCCTGGAAACCCCGATCGGCGACGAGGAAGACAGCCATCTCGGCGATTTCATCGAGGACAAGAACGCGATCCTGCCCTCCGACGCGGCGATCCAGGCCAATCTGCGCGAAACCACGACCCGCGTTCTGGCGAGCCTGACGGCGCGCGAGGAACGGGTGCTGCGCATGCGCTTCGGCATCGGCATGAACACCGACCACACCTTGGAGGAGGTCGGCCAGCAATTCTCGGTCACCCGCGAACGCATCCGCCAGATCGAAGCCAAGGCCCTGCGCAAGCTCAAACACCCGAGCCGCAGCCGCAAACTGCGCAGTTTCCTGGATTACTGAGTTTCCTGGGGCCACATCGCGGGCAATCCGGATCCGAACCAAGGCCCGTTATCGGCGCGATCGAAAACCTCGTTGCTCAGGATCTCGTGCAGCTGAGCGCGCAATCCAAGCCTCTTTTCGAAACTTCCCGGCGCGCGCCATAGGGCGAATCTCGCTTGATCCTAGTGTGATGATTCAGAAGTTCGTCGCATTGAATGCGACGAATTTTAGGATCTGAATCACACTAGAATCAAATAGTTGGTGTGCTGATTCACGCGAATTTCAATCCCTTGAATTTCACGATCAGGACACTAGCGCCAAACGCCCGTGCGTGAAATGCACCTGCTGACGATTTACCGCGTCAGGTGGATATCGGCGGTAACAACTCCCCACAATGGGGGCAGCGGGCGCGATCGTCCTGCCGGGCGGCCGTTGAGCGCACGATGTCGGACGCGATGTTTTCGCTGAGTCCCAGTTCGGTCCGCGCTTCCTCAAGCTCGGCGGCCGCTTCGCCGGTCACCGGGCCTTCCGCCATCGCCTCGTCCACCCGTTCCCGATACAAGCGGCGGCTACGTCGAATTTGCTCCGCAAACCCGGCAGCCAGGATGCCGGCGGGAAACGCCACCATGCCGATGCCGATCAGCGATATGAAGCCGCCGAGCACCTTGCCCCACCCCGTCACCGGGACCACGTCGCCATAGCCCACCGTGGTCAATGTCGCTATCGTCCACCACATGGCCGCCGGGACGCTGCCGAAATCCTCCGGCTGCGCGCGGTGCTCGACGACGTACATGCCCCCCGAGGCCAACACCATGATGATGCATAGCAGGAACAGGGCCGCGCCGATGATCTGCGCCTCGTCGCGCATCACGCGGTACAGCAGATTCAGCGCCGACCAATTCCGCGTCAGCTTGAAGAGCCTGAGCAGCCGGAACAGCCGCAGCCAACGCAGATCGACAGTGAACAACAGCCCCAGAAAGGCGGGCGCGATGGCGATCAAGTCGATCAGCGCCAGAGGCGACGCCATGTAGCGCAACCGCGCCCGCAGGGACGCGGGACTCTGTAAATCCGGGTCGTCGACACAGACCCATATGCGTGTCAGATACTCGACCGAAAAAATCGTGATCGACACGACTTCGAACCAATCGAACAAATGCTCGTATTGGGCGTACACCGGACCGACCGTCTCGACGACCGCCGCGACGACATTCAAGGATATCAGCGCGATCAAGAATACATCCATGGCGCGCCCCAAAGAAGAAACAGGGTGCGCACCTTCGAGAATGCGATAGAGATGCGTTCTCATGGGGATCCTTCCGTTTCTCAGCGACCGGCAGGCCCAGACGAAACTGGGCCGCAGCGGATGCTGCGGCCCGGCATTTCAAACCCTATTGGTCCGGTCAGTGAACGTCGGCCCAGACGCGTTTCTTGACCGCGATCAGCAGGCCGGTGAAGACGACCAGGAAGATCATGACTTTCACGCCCAGCTTCTTGCGCGCTTCCATGTTCGGTTCGGACGTCCAGGCGAGGAAGGTCACGAGATCTTCCGCCTGTTGCGCGACCGTCGCCTTGGTGCCGTCGGTAAATTCGACACCTTCATCGGAAAGCGGCGACGCCATCGCGATCTGATGCCCGGGGAAAACTTTGTTGTAGTTCATGCCTTCCATCACCGTGACGCCTTCCGGCGCGTCGGCATATCCGGTCAACAGCGCGTAAAGATAGTTCGGGCCGCCAACCCGCGCCTCGACCATCAGCGATAGATCGGGCGGCAACGCGCCGTTGTTGCCGGCACGCGCGGCATTGTCGTTCGGAAACGGTTTGACGAAACGGTCTGACGCCAGCGCCGGTCGCATATACATCTCGCCTTCGCTGTCCGGTCCGTCTTCGACTTCTTCTTCGGCCGCGAAGCCTTTGATCTGCGCTTCGGAGTAGCCCAAATCGCCCAGGTTCCGGTAGTAGATCAAATTCAAGCTGTGACAGCCCGAGCAGACTTCCTTATAGATTTGCAATCCGCGCTGCATCGCCGCCCGGTCATAGGTTCCAAAGGGCCCCTCGAAAGACCAATCGCGCTTGGGAAGCTCTATGCCAACGGCTGCCAAGGCCGGGCCCGTCAGCGCCATCATGACGGCTGCCGCCGCGCTTATCATCGCTTTACGCATTACGGCTTCTCCATCTTGGCAGCTGCCGCCCCGGCGGAGGCGCCTCCCCCGCCGCCGGTAACCGTCTCAGCGATACTCGCCGGTAATGGCAAAGGCGTTTCGATTTTCCCGAGAACCGGCATCACGACCAGGAAGTGAACGAAGTAGTAGAACGTCCCAATCTGGCCGACGATCAGGGCAATTCCTTCCGGCGGCTGCGATCCGACCCAGCCCAGCGCAATACAGTCGATGAAGAAAATCCAGAAGACGTATTTGTAGATCGGCCGGTACTTCGCGCTGCGCACCTTGGCGGTATCCAGCCAGGGCAGAATGAACAGGATCATGATCGACCCGAACATCAGGATCACGCCCATCAGTTTCGCCGGAATGAACAGGACATCGAAGGTGATCGACCGCAAGATCGCGTAATACGGCAGGAAGTACCATTCCGGCACGATATGCGCCGGGGTCACCAACGGGTTCGCTTCGATATAATTGTCCGGTTCGCCGAAAAAGTTCGGCGCGAAGAAGACGAAGAAGGCGAAGAAGAGCAGGAAAAAGCCCGTCCCGACCGCGTCCTTGGCCGTGAAATACGGATGGAACGGCACCGAGTCTTGCGGGCCCTTCATCTCGATCCCGTCCGGGTTGCTCGACTTCGTAACGTGCAGCGCGATGACATGCGCGCCGACCACCGCGAAGAGAACGAACGGCATCAGATAGTGCAGCGAAAAGAAGCGGTTCAAGGTCGCGTTGTCGACGGCAAAACCGCCCCACAGGAGCGTTACGATCCAGTTGCCGATATAGGGGATCGCGGAGAACAGGTTGGTGATAACCGTGGCGCCCCAGTAGCTCATCTGTCCCCATGGCAGAACGTAACCCATGAAGGCGGTCGCCATCATCAGCAGCAGGATCACGACGCCGAACATCCATAGCAATTCGCGCGGCGATTTGTAGGACCCGTAATAAAGGCCGCGGAACATGTGGATATAGACGACGATGAAGAACATCGACCCGCCGTTCATGTGAATGTATCGCAGCAGCCAGCCGTAATTCACGTCCCGCATGATGCGTTCCACGCTGTCGAACGCGTGATCGACATGCGGCGTGTATTGCATCGCCAGCATGATGCCCGTCACCACCATGACGACCAGAACGATCGACGCCAGCGCCCCGAAATTCCAGAAATAGTTCAGGTTCTTCGGCATCGGGAACTGACCGTACTCGTGGTCCATGTAGGTAAAGACCGGCAGGCGTTCATCGACCCACTGGATCACCGGATTCTTCCACTGCGGCGCAGTATTCATCGACGCCCCCTACCCAATAAGAATTGTTTTGTCATCGACGAACTTGTACGGCGGCACCGGTAAATTCGTTGGTGCCGGCCCCTTCCGAATTCGGCCCGACGTGTCGTAGTGCGACCCGTGGCACGGGCAGAACCAACCGCCGAAATCGCCATGCGGATCGGTTGCTTTCTGGCCCAACGGAATGCAGCCCAGATGGGTGCAAAGACCGATCATGACCAGCCATTCGGGTTTTTGGGCGCGCTCGCCATCCTTCTGCGGATCGCGAAGGTCTGCGCCGTCGTCTTTCACCGCTTCGGCGATTTCCTTTTGGGTCCGCTGGCGGATGAACACCGGCTTGCCTTGCCAGACGACCGTAATCGACTGCCCTTCGGCAATCGGTTCGAGATCGACTTCGATTGTCGACAGCGCCAGCACTTCCGCGGAGGGGTTCATTGAATGGACAAGCGGCCAGACGAAGCTCGCCGCGCCCAAAACGCCCATTCCGGTAGCCGCGAGAACTAGAAAATCACGCCGCCCGGCATCTTCGTCACCCGGGTCGGGCGACGTCGCAGTATCTGCCATTCTTAAACCCCCTCCGTCGCGTAGGGCCTCACCGTAACGAGGCTGCCAACGCATCATAACCCAGCCGTCTCCCGAAGCAAAAACCTTACGCAAGGCGTTCCTGCCCCGCCACCCCGTACAACGCGACAATTCGTCGCGAGAAAGCCCGGAAAATGCCGTCCCTGCTGTCGCCTAAACGTGACCGGTCGGCCCTTTATCGTATAATGCGATTCGGGCGGCTTGCAAAGCCGTGAACGTGAATTTCAGGGAATATTACAGGCGATTCATGCGCTTAGCTCTCTATCAGCCCGATATTCCCCAGAATACCGGCGCGATATTGCGCCTCGCGGCGGGCACCGGTGTCGGGGTCGACATTATCGAACCTTGCGGTTTCGTGTGGTCCGAGCCCCGCATGCGCCGCGCCGGTATGGATTACATCGAACTCGCCGCCGTCACCCGGCATGTATCGTGGCAAACCTTCAGGGAGACACGGCCGAAAAGGCTCGTTCTGCTGACGACCCAAGCGGAAACACCTTTTACCGCTTTCGCTTTCGAGGCCGGCGACACGTTGCTGCTCGGCCGTGAAAGTGCCGGCGTGCCGCGTGAAATCCACGACGAAGCAGCAGCCCGTATTCTGATTCCCATGGCGTCCGGCGCCCGTTCGCTCAATGTTGCGCTCGCCGCAGCGATGGTGTTGGGTGAAGCGTTGCGTCAGACCGAAGGATTTCCAGCGAACCCGCCACGAGATGAATGAATTAGCGATGCGTATCGAAAGTAGAAAAGAACAAGCGCAGACTTGGTTCCGGGAACTGCGCTACCGGATATGCGCCGACTTCGAAGCGATAGAGGATGCCGGCACAGGTGACGCCGAAGCGGGGCGCTTCGAGCGAAAACAATGGCAGCGTCCGACGGAAGACGGAAGCGACGGTGGCGGCGGCGAAATGTCGGTCATGCGCGGCCGGGTTTTCGAGAAAGTCGGCGTCAAGATCTCCACCGTGACCGGCACCTTCTCGGAACAATTCCGCAAAGAGATACAGGGTGCGGACGAGGACGGCGGTTTCTGGGCCTCGGGCGTTTCGCTCGTCGCCCATATGCGTTCGCCGCGCGTCCCTGCGGTCCATATGAATACGCGGTTTATCGTCACGTCGAAGCACTGGTTCGGCGGCGGCGCCGATCTCACCCCGATGACCCCTGTCGATGAAGATACGGAAGCCTTTCACACCGGCATGCGCGACGCCTGCGACAGGCACGACGAGACCTACTACCCGAAATTCAAGAAATGGTGCGACGAGTATTTCTACCTCAAACACCGCGCGGAATCGCGCGGCGTCGGGGGCATTTTTTTCGACTCTCTCGACAGCGGCGATTGGGATGCGGACTTCGCCTTCGTCCGTGACGTTGGGACCTCCTACCTGGAAACCTATGCCGCGATCGTCCGGCGCCGGATGGGAGAGGCCTGGACGGAAGCGGAACGCGCGCACCAGCTCGTGCGGCGCGGCCGATACGTAGAATTCAACTTGCTGTTCGACAGGGGGACCCGGTTCGGCATCATGACCGGCGGCAACCCGGAGGCAATTCTGATGTCCCTCCCGCCCGAAGCGCGATGGCCCTAACGGAGAAAGAAAACCATGTTTCTTTTAAGATTTGTTGGAGCGGCCGTTTTTTTCCTGCTTGTGGCCTTCGGCGCGGCGCAGGCGCAGGACCTGACCCCGGCTCATTTCTTCGGCACCTTCCAGGGCAGCGGTTTCGCCGAGGACAATGACAGCATCTATTTCGGCACCACCGTTCGCGACCTCGACGTCATCATCGCGCCCAGCGGCGGAGGATTCAACGTTACCTGGACGACGATCATCCGGGGCGGCGGCGATCCTTCGAAACCCAATGTCCGCCGCAAAACACAGACCGCGACTTTCTCGCTCACGGAACACGCGAATGTATTCCGTGGCGCCCCATCGGGCGACCCGCTGGCCGGCAACCCTTATGTCTGGGCAAAGATCGAAGGCAACACGATGACCGTCTTCATCCTGAACATCAGCGCCGGCGGGGCGTACAGCATGCAAAGCTATGCGAGGACTTTGTCCGGCTATGGCATGGATCTGGTGTTTTCGCGTATCCGGGACGGCGAACCCGTCCGCACCGCCCGCGCGAAACTAACCAAAGCCGCGAACTGACGCCACCCGCGCCGCGCCGGTCTTGATGACCCACTAGAGCTGGTTGCGGCCGCTATTCCGCGCGCGCCATCTCCTCGACACGGCGCGCGTTGGCGGTCCAGGTGTATTCCTTTTTCTCGATGAGTGTTGCAGCCGCGTGACCTAGACGTTTGCGCAGTTCATCGTCCCCGCACATCCGGACGATCGCATCGGTGAAGGCGTTCGCGTCGTCGGGATCGAACAGAACCGCATCTTCGCCGTCGGTCAGAACCTCCCGGATATTATCCTGATCGGGTGCAACGATGGCGCGTCCGAGGGCCATGTATTCGAACAGTTTCAATGGGGACGCATATTCGACGACGCTCGGTTGCAGCGCGATATCGAAGGTCGACACGTAGTGGCTGATACGATCGCGCGGCACGAGGCCAAGCGTCGTCACACGGTCGCGAAGCCCTTCCTCCGCCGCGTATTCCTCTATCTCCGCGCGCGCCGGGCCGTCGCCGACAACGACAAAATGCAGATCGTCGCGCTCCGGCATCGCCGCCATAGCATCCACGACCCGGGTCAAGCCGTGCCAGGACCGGATGAAGCCGGTGAATCCAAGTATAACTTTACCGTCGAGACCCAACTCGCGACGCGCCGCCTCGCCGCTTGCGTTCGAAGAGAACATGGCCGTGTTGATCCCATTGGGGATGACCTTGATCCGCGTGTCGGGCACACCGGCAAGCCGCACGTAATCGGCCAGCTTATCGGTTACCGGCAGCACCCGATCCGCGGCGCGCCAGACCCTGCCTTCCGCCCAGCGGCCGAAACGGTGCAGCGTCAGCCCGTCATGCGCGATCCGTTCGTCCACCAGCGGCGCATTGACTTCCAGAATGTATCGAACGCCATAGCGCGCCTTAAGCCATTTCCCCGCCATCAGAAACAAACTGTAGCGTTCGTAAAGAATATCGGGTTGGTGCCGGATATAAGCTTCGCGCAGGCGACGGTAGGCAACGATCGAGTAGCCGAGTTCCAGAACCTCGTACAGCGCGGGCGGAATGAGCTTTTTGATCAGGTCGAACCGGCCGCCGCCGGCGCCGAACGCGGCGTCATCCTGTGTCGGCGGCGACACAATGATGACCTCGTGCCCCTTTTCGCGAAAGGCGTTGATCAGTTCGGTAATATGGACGTCCTGACCATCCTTCGAGACGGTCCTATGATGGTACAGGATTTTCATCGGCAGATTCTGACTCGCGGGTTACCGCGGCGGAAACTGCCTCAAATCGCGTGCCAAATCCAGCGCCCTATTGAAGCCCTCCGCTATACCGAAAGAATGACCAAAAAGAAAATCAGCGGACCCTCGGACAAATATTTGTTACAGTTGCGCGGCGGGCTACCCCAACGCGACAACTTTTGCCTGTGAATCGAACGTAAGGTGCATGACCATGACAGACGTCGAGAAAATCAAGAAACTGCTGGAGGAAAGGCGGCAGTTCTTGAGCGCGAAGGTCGAGGAAATCGAAGGAGACCTGCGCGAACCAGCCAATCCGGACTTCGCGGAACAGGCGACCGAAGCCGAAGCCGATGAAGTTCTGGAAGGCCTCGAGACCGCGGGCCTGCTGGAAATTTCGCAGATCAATGCCGCACTGGCGCGCATCGAAGAGGAGACTTATGGCGAATGTGCGACATGCGGCGAGCCTGTCGGCGAAAAACGCCTGGAGGCCATTCTGCACGCGGCGCAGTGTATCTCCTGCGCGTCGAAGTAGCCGCAAATTACCAATCGATATTTTGAGACGTTGGGCGCAGGGTCTCTGCCGCTGGTTGTAGAATCCCGTTGCCATGGCGATTGAAATCCACCGGATCGGAAGCTTCCACGTCCCCGGCCGCACCGTTGGCGTGAGCGATATCCCGTTGCGCGAGGAAGTGCTGACGCCGGGCGGGCCGGCCCGCGCTATCGACCTGCCGTCTCTGGGCATCCCTGGCAATTCCCATTTTCTCATGATGGACGATAATTCCGATGAGTTCGCCGCTTTGGTCCAGGACTGGATCGAGTCGAAAGGGCTGATGCGATGAGCAAGCCCGCCTATATCAATCCGCGCACCGGCGCGACCTGGCCGACGAGCGAACCGCTGTGGAAAGCGCCGGACGATGGCGGCTACGTCAACCTGACGCCGGGTCCTGGCCTTTCACCGGACGATATCGACAGCCGCGAGCATTCTCTTTGGCGCTATCGCGCGGCGGTACGCCTGCCGAAGGAACCGGAAATCACACTCGGTGCGGGTTGGACGCCGCTGCTGCCGGCCGACTGGAATGGTGTGCCCGTGCAGATGAAAGCGGACTATCTGATGACGTCGGGGTCCTTCAAGGACCGCGGAACGGCCGTCATGCTGAACTATTTGAAACAGGTCGGCGTGACCGCGATCCTGGAAGATTCCTCGGGCAATGCCGGGGCGTCCGCTGCGACCTATGCGGCGGCCCTGGGATTGGAATGCCGGATCATGGTTCCGGCGGCGGCACCGGCGGCGAAGAAAATCCAGATGGCGGCGATGGGCGCCGAAGTCGTCGCCATCGACGGCAGCCGGGACGACGTCGCCGACGCCGCCCTCGCCGAGTCTGGCCGCACCTTCTACGCCAGTCACAACCATCAGCCGTATTTTCTCGAAGGGACCAAGACATTGGCCTTCGAACTTTGGGAGCAGCTCGGTTTCCGCGCGCCGGATTGCGTCGTGTCGCCGCTTGGACAGGGCAGCAACATCATGGGCTGCCATATCGGGTTCGCCGAGTTGCTGGTCGCGGGGCAAATCGACAGATTGCCGCGGATATATGCCGTCCAGGCGGCGAACTGCGCGCCCTATCACGCCGCCTTCCAATCGGGCGACCCATCGCCGAAGACGTTTGCCGCACGGCCGACGATCGCCGACGGTATCGCGTCGGCGACGCCGGTTCGGCTGCGCGAGGTGCTCGCCGCGGTACGCGAGTCCGGCGGCGCGATCCAGGCGGTATCGGAGGACGAGATTGTCCAAGGGCTGGCGCAGTCGGCGCGGCTGGGTTTCTTCGTCGAACCGACCACAGGCGCCGCCGGGGCCGGATTGACCCGCCTGTTGAACGAAGGTGCGATACGGCCCGGCGAATCTGTCGCCGTCATCCTGACAGGGTCGGGGCTGAAGGCGGTCGAGAAAATCGGTACGGCACTCGATTTAGTGGACACAATCTAACATTTTCTTGAGCAAATCGCGCGCGGTCGGCATTGTCCGGCGCCATCATGTCAGCCATCCGCATCATCGCCATCGTTTGCACAGCGCAGGTCTTCGCCCAGATCGGCGCGTTCGCCGTGCCGGCGCTGCTGCCGACCTTCATCGACACATGGAACCTTAGCGGTACCGACGCGGGCTGGATCATCGGCGCGTTCTACGCCAGCTACACATTGACGGTCCCGGTTCTCGTATCGCTGACCGACCGCATCGATCCGAAACGAATCTATCTCGGCGCCGTTATCCTGACGGCGATCGCGGCGCTGGGCTTCGCCGCCTTCGCGGACGGGTTCTGGTCGGCCTTCGCCTTCCGCCTGATCGCCGGGGTCGGCTGGGCGGGCACCTACATGCCGGGCCTGAAAGCCCTGAGCGATTTCGTCGAAGGCCCGCAACAATCGCGCGGCGTCGCGATGCACGCCGGCAGCGTCGGCGTCAGCGGCGCCGCGTCGTTCATCGTCGCCAGCACCATCGCCAGCTGGTACGGCTGGCGATGGGGCATCGAGTTCGGCGGCGTCTGCGCCGTTCTCGCCTTCCTGATCATGGCGTTCGTGCTGCCCGGCCGAGAGCCGAGGGCCGCGGAAGGCGAACAAACGGGCCTGCTCGACTTTCGGCCGGTGCTGCGCAACCGGTCGGCGCTCGCCTATTCGCTCGGCTACTGTTTCCACATCTGGGAAATGAACGCGCTGCGCGCCTGGGTCATCACTTTTCTCACGTTCGCCCTGGCGACGGCCGGTGGCGAAGCGATCCTTCTGGCGCCGGCCGCGATCGTCACGGTATTGAGCCTGGCGGGCGTTTGGGCCAGCGTCTCCGGCAACGAGGTGGCGCGCCGGATCGGCCGGCGGCGCTTCATCGTCTGCGTCATGCTGGCGTCGATGGCGGTTGCCGCCGTGATCGGGTTTACCTCGGCGGTTTCCTATGAACTCGCGGCCGGGCTGTGCATCGTTTACGGAATTCTGATCTGGGCCGATTCCTCGTCGCTGACCGCGGGAACCGTGGGCAGTGCCCGGCCCGGCCAGCGTGGTGCGACAATGGCCGTGCATTCGACCCTGGGCTATGCCGGCGGATTCGTCGGACCGTTGATGATGGGGGCGATCCTCGATCTTGCCGGCGGCGAAAGCGCCTTTGCCTGGGGTATAGCCTTCGCCCATATCGCGGCGGTTATGGCGCTGGGGTTGCTGGCGGTGATCGTGCTGCGGCCCAAAGACCTCGCCGGTGACAGGTCCGCCGACTGAGCGGCATTGACAAGATTCGGCGCCGTGCCGTCTGATACCGAAACCCTGAAAAACGGAACGTATGGGCGATGGCTGAAAAGGCGAACAATCTTATCCTGAGCGGCGGCAAGGTCGTGACGCTCGACCCGCAGTCGACCGTCGCCGAAGCCATCGCGGTATCCGGGGACCGCATCCTGGCAATCGGCGATACCGGCAGTGTGTCGGCAGCCGCCGGTCCCGACGCAACGGTTATCGACTTGGCCGGACGCACGGCGATCCCGGGGCTGATCGACGGTCACGCCCATATGGACCGGGAAGGGTTGAAGCTGCAGCTGCCCTCGCTCGAGGGCGCCACCAGCATCGACGACGTTCTGGAGCGCATCGCCGCGCTGGCGCGCGACGCCGCGCCGGGCGAATGGATCGTGACCATGCCGATCGGCGACCCGCCCTACTATTCCGGCGTGCCGGGCAATCTGCGCGAGGGGCGTGTGCCGACGCGCGGGGAACTCGACAAGGTCGCGCCGGACAACCCCGTCTATATCCGCGCCATCTGGGGTCATTGGCGCAACACCTTGCCCCTGGTCTCGATCGCCAACAGCTCTGCGCTGCGCCTCGCGGGCATCACCCGCGACACGATACCGCCGGCGGCGACGATCCAGATCGACAAGGATCACGCGACCGGCGAGCCGACCGGCGTCCTGCACGAGTTCAATTACAAGCCGCTCGTCGAGCACACCCTGATGTCGGTCATACCGCGTTTCACGCTGGAAGACCGGATCGCCGGCCTGCGCAAGTCGATGCGCCTGTACAACGCCGTCGGCACGACCAGCGTGTTCGAGGGGCACGGGATTGCCGCCGAAGTCCTCGCCGCCTATCAGGCGCTGCGCGACGAAGGCCCGACTTCCGTCCGCGTGCATCTGATGTTCAGCCCCTCCTGGCCGGCACCGGACAGCGATGTCGTCGGCGGACTGCTCGACTCCTGGGGGACGTGGCTGTCGGGCCGCGGATTGGGCGACGCGTATCTCCGGGTCGGCGGCTTGTATACCGAATCCGACTATTCCAAGGAGAATCTGCTGCGGGCAAGCACCTCGCCCTACTCCGGCTGGGCGGGGTTCAATTACGACGCCTGCCTGCCGGAAGACGTGATGGTCGAGATGATGATCGACGCCGCCCGGCACGACATCCGCATCGGCAGCTTCACGCCGAACATCCTGGACCTGTACGAAAAGGTCGACCGCGCGGTGCCCATCGGGGATAAGCGCTGGATCATCGAACATATCGGCGTCTTGTCGCCGGAGGAGATCGCCCGGATCCGCGATCTCGGACTCGTGCTGACGGTCTATACGGGCCGCTACGTCTATCAGGACGGCGCCAGGCTCGCCCGGCAACTGGGCGCCGATGCCGGCCATATCGCGCCGCTGCGATCGCTGCTCGACGCGGGCGTCCATGTCTCGCTGGCGACCGACAACGTGCCGCCGTCCATGTTCCATCCGGTATGGCATGCCGTGACGCGCATCGCTGAGGAGACGGGCGCGCCGATCGCGCCCGAACAATGCCTCAGCCGGGAAGAGGCGCTCGCCTGCGCCAGCCGTGAGGGCGCTTATCTGACCTTCGAGGAAGACCTCAAAGGCACGCTTGAGCCTGGTAAATTCGCCGATATCGCCGTCCTGTCCGACGACCCGTTGACCGTCGACGAAGATCGCATCGCGGATATCACCGCCGAAATGGTGCTGACCGGTGGCGCGATCGTCTACGACTGTGCCGAAGCCTCAAACCCATCGGCGTAGACTTCCGGCAGCACCTCATCGATCAGTATCTTCGTGTGTTCCATCATCTCCGCATCGTTGTTGCCGATCGGCCGGAGGACGAACTTGTACGCGCCGGCGGCGACGAATTCACGCAGTTTCGCGATAACCTCTTCGGTCCCGCCGATCGCAAAATAGTCCCGCGCATCGCGCTTGGTACGCTTCTGGAACGCATCGATTTGACGGCGCGTCGCATCGTCGTTCCCGTCACCGAAGCGATAGGGAAACGCCGCGCCGAAATGATCCTCGTCGATCGGCCGGCCGGCTTCCCGTGCCGCCTGTTTGATACCTTCGATGACCGGTCCGACGATCTGCGGCGTTTCCAGCCCGGCCAGCCAGCCGGTGCCAAACCGCGCGGTACGCCGGATTGCCGCCTCGCTCGATCCGCCCAGCCAGAACGGAATCTTCCGTTGCACCGGTTTGGGGGCGATGCAGGCCTCCGTGTACTGGTAGAATTCGCCTTCGAAGGTAACGCTGTCTTCGCTCCACAGGCGTTGGATAAGCTCGAGCGCCTCGTTCGTGCGCTTGCCGCGGGCCTTGGTCGGCCGTCCCGTCGCCTTCCAGACCGGCGCCGCCGCATTGCCGATGCCGAAGGCCGGCAGCAATCGGCCGTCGCTCAGAAAGTCGATCGTCGCGCATTCCTTGGCCAGCAGAAGCGGGTCGCGCAGTCCGACAGAGGCCACATTCATGCCGAATTTGAGCTTCTTGGTCGCGCCGGCGATGGCCGCCATGGTGCTCATGCATTCCAGGAAGGGTTCGCGCGACACCATCCGGTCGATCTGCCAAATCGAGTCGACGCCGCCCTCTTCGCACAACGCGATCCAATCCCAGAATCCTTTCGCGGCCGCAAAAGGAAACTCCGCAATGCCCAAGCCGACGCCGACGCCCATCGCCCATCCCCAGAAGGTTCTCGTTGTCGCCAGACTCTAAAGGCGCGCGGCGCGGCGTCAATCCTTGTCGCTATCGATGGCGTTGCCGAATTTGCGTACGGTGCAGATGTTAATTGGTTTAGTCCGAATATTTTAAGTAGATGACGCACGCTAAATTACTATTGTGGTGCCTCTGACACAGCGCTCTAAGTCCGTTCAGTATGGATAAATCAAACGCCCGCCAACGCTCGATAGCCAGTGACGTTCCAATCTTCCGGCCAGGTCAATTATGACGTGGCAGGTCGGCATCGATGTCGGTGGTACGTTCACCGATGTCGTGGCGCTGCATCCCGAGCAACAGGATTTTCGGACCGCCAAGGTACAAAGCCGCGCCACGGACCCGCGGGAGGGCCTGCGGGCGGCGCTCGCCGCGGTCGGGCTCGAATGGAAAGACGTCGCCGATTTGGTGCACGGTACGACGCTGATCACGAACGCGATCGTCGAAGGCCGCTTGGCCAAAGTCGCCCTGATCACGACCGAAGGGTTTGGCGACACCCTCGCCATCGGTCGACAGAACCGGCGATATCTCTACCGCCTCGACCTTCCGCCAAAGGCGACACCGCAAGTACCGGAAGACCGCCGGATCGAATTGCGCGAGCGCCTCGATGCCGACGGTTCCGTACGCCGTGCAATCACCGACAGCGCGCTCGAAGAAGCCGTCGAGCAGGCGTTGGCGACCGGCGCCGACGCAATCGCGGTTGCCTTGCTGCACGCCTACGCCAATCCGGCGCACGAGGAGCTGGTGGCCGCCGCGCTGCAAAATACCGACGTTCCGACCGCGCTTTCCTATCGGATCAATCCGGAAGCGCGGGAGTACGAACGCACCGCGACAACCGTGCTGAGCGCCAGCGTGATGCCGCGCGCCGCCGCCTATCTCGAACAGCTCGAAGACGCGACACCGGCCGGCAGCCGGTTGCACCTGTTCCACTCGAGCGGCGGGATGGCGTCGCCGGCGGCGTTGCGCGACCTGCCCCTGGGGCTGGCGCTATCGGGACCGGCGGCGGGGGTCGCCGCGGCCTGCAAGATTGCGTCCGAGCTCGATTTAGAAAGCGCGATCAGCCTGGATATGGGCGGGACGACGACCGATGTCTGCTTGATCACCGGCGGCCGCGCGGAGATATCTGTCAACCGAAGCCTCGGCGATCACCCCTTGCGACAGCCCATGGTCGCCATCGAGTCCATCGGCGCGGGAGGCGGGTCGATCGCACGCCTGAATCTCGGTGCCGTCGAAGTCGGTCCCGACAGCGCCGGCGCCGATCCCGGTCCGGCTTGTTACGGCCAGGGCGGTATCGCGGCGACGGTCACCGACGCCAACCTGGTATTGGGCTATCTCGAAGCCGATCATCGCCTGGGCGAGTCCATACGCCTCGACCCGGACGCGGCCCGCCTAGCGCTTGCACCGCTAGCCGAAGCCGCCGGCGTCAGCGTCACCGAGGCCGCCTATGGCATCGTCAGGGTCGCGAACGCCTCGATGGTGCGGGCGCTCAACCGGGTTACGGTGGAGCGTGGGGTCGACGGCCGCGCCTGCGATCTTCTGGCGTTCGGCGGTGCCGGTCCGATGCATGCGGTGGAACTGGCGCGCGCTTTCGGGATCGGGCGCGTGATCGTTCCCGCCGCCTCCAGCGCATTTTCCGCCGTCGGTTGCGTCGGGGCGGAGATGCGTTACGCCCAGCAGCAAACCCTGCGAATGGCGAGCGCCGCATGGGACCGGACCCATCTTGCGATGATCCAGGACCGCCTCGTCGAACAACTTGCCGCGCCGATCCATGCGGACGGGTACGGCCGAAAATCCATCGCCATCGAATATGTTGCGAGCGTCCGCTATAGCGGCCAGAGCTATGCGACGGAAATCGCGGACCCGTTGTTGGACGACCCCGGAAAATTAGGCGAACAGTTCCGTGAGATTCATGCACGGCTGTACGGGTTCGCGACCGACGAGCCCTGGGAACTGTCCGCATTGCGCTGCACGGTTTCCGTGCCACGCGACACGGCGGCGGCCGCGCCGATTGCCGACATATCACCCGGGCGACCGGAAAAATTCGGACCATGCTGGTTCGGCGGCCGCGACGCCGTGGACACGCCGCGTTACAGCCGCGCCATGATTGCACCCGAACAGAGAATTTAAGGTCCGGCAATCATCGAGGATGCCTGGTCCACAATTGTCGTGCCGCCCGGCGCCTCGGTCGCCGCCGACCGCCTCGACCATCTGCACATCGATGTCGGAGAACCGGCATGACGGTCGACCCGTTCACTTTGGAAGTCATCCGCCACGCGCTGACGGCGATCGCGGAGGAGATGTCGCTCGTCGTGATGCGTTCGGCACGCTCGCCGCTCCTGCGCGAAGCCGGCGACTTGTCATCCGCCCTGACCGATGCGCAAGGCAACATGATCGCGCAAGGCCGCGACATTCCAATGCATCTCGGCGTCATGTGCTTCACGGTGAAGGAGTTCCTCAAGCGCGTTCCGGCCGAACGACTCGCACCCGGCGACGTGTGGTTCCTGAACCTGCCCGAAGTCGGCGGCAACCATCTGCCGGACGTCAAGGCGATCCGGCCGGTCTTCGCCGACCGAACGCTACAGGGTTTCGCCGTCAGCCTGGCGCATTGGGCCGATATCGGCGGCGCGGTCCCCGGCAGCTACGTCGCTTCGGCGACCGACGCCTGGCAGGAAGGCTTGCGGATCCCGCCGGTCCGGCTGTTCACCGCCGAAGGCCCGGACCGCGAGAAACTCGACTTCGTGCTGGCAAACGTGCGCGGTGCGGAGGAACGCGAGGGCGATATCCTGGCCCAGATGGCGGCGACGCGGTCCGCCGACCTGCGCATGCAGAATCTCTACGCGCGACACGGAATTGCTACGATCGACGATGCCGTCGTCGCGCTGCACGACCGGGCGGAAGCGCAGATGCGCGCCGCGATCGCCGATTTGCCGCCGGGCGAGTACCGCGGCGAGGACTGGCTCGACGATGACGGCGTCGTGGACCGGCGCATCGCCGTTCGGGTTCACATTACGCTGCGAGAAGATCGCGCGGTATTCGATTTCTCGGAGTCCGACGATGCGGCGCGCGGACCGGTCAATACCACGCCCTTCATCGCATCCGCCGCGGCGTTCTACGCGATGAAGGCGCTCGCCGGTCCGGACATTCAGCCGAACGGCGGCTGTTACCGGCCGCTGACCGTGATTACCCGGCCCGGCTCGATCCTCGAGCCGGGGATCGAGCTTCCGGTCGTCGGCGGCAATCACGAAACCTCGCAACGGGTCGTGGACGCCATCTTCCGCGCGCTGGAGCCTGTCGTGCCGGAGCGGTTGACGGCCGGCGGCGCGACGACGTCGGGCCTGTTGCTGTTCGGCGGCAAACGCGCGGACGGCGCCTGGACGACGCTCTACGAAACCCATGGCGGCGGCGAGGGCGCGCGGATCGACCGCGACGGCGCGCCGGTCATCCGGGTACACCTATCGAACGTGATGAACACCCCCGCGGAAATCATCGAGGCTGAGTACCCGATCCGAATCGAGTGCCAGCGGCTGCGGCGCGGCTCCGGCGGCGCGGGCGCGCACCGCGGCGGCGAAGGGCTGCATCGCGAATACCACGTGCTGGCGGAAGAGATGTCGTTGACGACGATGTTCGAGCGGCGGATCATCCCCCCCTACGGCTTGCAGGGGGGCGAAGACGGCGCGCCGTTCCACGTCGAAGTGATCGGCAAGAACGGCGAGCGCCGTGAACTGCCGGGCAAGATCAACGTTCGTTTGAAACAGGGCGATACCGTCGTCATCGAAAGCAGCGGCGGGGGCGGTTACGGGGCGCCACCCGCCGGCACGGCTTGAATAAGGGAGGCAGACCATGAGGCTCGAAAACAGGATCGCCATCGTTACCGGTGCGGCGAAAGGCATGGGCAGCGCGATCACGCGCACGCTCGGCCGCGAAGGCGCGGACATGATGCTGGCCGCCCGCGATTTGGAACCGCTCGAAGAAATCGCCGAGGAGGTCCGCGCCATGGGGCGGCGCGTCGAAACGATATCGGCGGACGTTACGGACCCGAATCAAGTCGCGGCGATGGTCGAACGCACCAAGCAAGCCTTCGGCGGCCGTATCGATATCCTGGTCAATGTTGCCGGCACCACCGGACCGATCGAAACGCCGGTACAAGACATCGATCCGGACGATTTTCTCGAAGTCCTCGACATCAATGTCCGCGGCACGTTCCTGCCGATCAAATACACCCTGCCGGTCATGATCGCGCAGAAGTACGGCAAGATCGTCAATATCGGCGGCTCGTCGGGCCTGCGCGGCTACAAATACCGTACCGCCTACAGCGCCTCGAAATGGGCGCTGCGCGGCCTGACGCGCACCATCGCGCTGGAAGCCGGGCCGCACAACGTGAACGTCAACATCGTCATGCCGGGCATCGTCCACACGCCGCGCATGGACAAGCTGTGCGAAGAAAAAGCCAAGGTTCGCGGCTGGACCTTCGAGCAAGTCTACCAGGAATATGTCGAGGAGATGTGTCTCGGCCGCGTCACCGAACCTGAGGATGTTGCCGACGCCGTGCTCTACTGCGCCAGCGACGAAAGCCGTAACATGACGGGCCAAAAAATTTCCGTCGACGGCGGCTGGGACGTTTAGGAGTAAAGGGAGGCAGCGCCATGTTGCGCGAGTTCGAGCTGGATCGGCCGAAGGATTTGCAGGAGACCTTGGCGTGCCTGCCGGGCGGAACGCCGCTCGCCGGCGGCACCAACCTGCTGGTCGATCTACGCGCGCGGCGCGAATCGGCGGATCGGCTCGTCTGGCTCGGCAACATCGACGCGTTCCGCAACATCAAAATCGAAGACGGCCGGGTCAATATCGGTGGGGGAACGACCGTGGGCGATATCCTGCGGCACGCCGATTTGCCCACCGCGGCTCCGTCGCTCATCGACTGCGCACGAGTCTTCGGCGGGCAAATGGTGCGCAATCAGGCGACGATTGCCGGCAATGTCTGCTCCGGCTCGCCCGCCGCGGACGCCGTGCCGCCGCTGTTGTCGCTCGATGCCGAGATTTGCCTGGCCAGCACGTCCAGCGTGCGGACCGTTCCGATCGACGAATTCTATTCGGGTTTCAAAAAGAACAAACGAAACCGGGACGAACTTATCACGGGCATTTCCTGGTCCGCACCTGGTCCGAACACCGCAAACCGGTTCTACAAGCTGGCCCGCCGCAAGGGCGACGCGATTACGGTCGTCGGTCTGGCGGTGACGGTGACCCGCGAGGGCGACCGTTGCACCGAGGCGCGCATCGCACTGGGCGCGGTCGCCCCCACCGTGTTCCGCGCCAAGGAAGCCGAAGCCATGCTCGCCGGTGAAACGCTCACCGACGAATTGATCGACCGAGCGGCCCGCAAGGCGATGGAAGAGTCGAGCCCGATCAACGATTTGCGGGCATCGGCGGGCTACCGGCGCCATTCGGTTCACGTGCTGACGCGGCGTTTGATAGCGCAGGCCTGGACATCACTGGTGGAAACGAGGCCTGAACAATGACCGTCGACAAAGCGATTTCCGTCGAGATCAACGGCGCCGCCCGCGAACTGACGGCGCCGGCCAACGAAACCCTGCTCGATTGCCTGCGACGGCACGGCCACTTCGAGGTCAAGAGCGGCTGCGAAAAAGGGGATTGCGGCGCCTGCGCCGTACAGATCGACGGCGAAGCGGTCGACAGTTGCCTGACCCTGGCCTGGACCGTCGAGGGACGCTCGATCACGACCTTGGAAGGCCTGACCGGAGCCGACGATGCCCACCCGCTCATCAAAGCGTTTCTCGAGCAGGGCGCCGTGCAGTGCGGCTACTGCACGCCGGGCGTGATCATCGCGGCCGAGGCGATGCTGCGCGAGACTCCGGACCCGACCGACGAGGACATCGCGCTCGCCCTGAGCGGCAATCTGTGCCGCTGCACCGGCTACACGAAGATCTTCGCGGCCGTGAAGCAGGCCGCCGCGGCGTTGCGCGATGGCGGCGGCGATGACTGATCGATCGCCACAACGGCAGGCCGAAGCCAACGTTGTCCTGCGCCAGGTCGGCAAACCGCTGGAGCGCACCGACGCCGAAGGCAAGGCAACCGGGCGCACGCTTTTTGCCGGCGACTACGTCATGCCCGGCATGCTGCACGCGCGCGTGCTGCGCAGCGAGATCGCCAGCGGCCGGCTCAAGCGTCTCGATGCGTCGAAGGCGCGAGCCCTGCCCGGCGTGCATTGCGTGCTGACGACGGAGGAACTGCCGGACCGGCTGGCGGCGACCGATATGCCGGGGCAGACCGGGCAAAAACGGGCGGCCACCGACCGTCAGATTCTGGTCCGTGAGATCATCCGCCATCACGGCGAGCCCTTGGCGCTGATTGCGGCCGAGACACCGGCCATCGCGGACAAGGCGCTCGACCTGATCGACTACGAGATCGAGCCCGTGCCCGGCGTCTACGACATGGTGGCGGCCCTCGAAGCGGGCGCCCCCATCGTCACCGAGCCCGATAACGTCGTCGGCCGGCACACGATCCGCAAGGGCGATACCGCGAAGGGCTTCGCCGAGGCCGACCACATCGTCGAAAACACGTTCGAGACCCAGTTCATCGAGCACGCCTTCCTGGAGCCCGAAGTGGGGCTGGCCTGGGTCGACCAGAACGGCGTCATCAACATCCGCATGTCGACGCAGGTCATCGAGCATTTCCGCTTCATCGCCGACGCGCTGGGCGTGCCGCACAATAAGGTACGAATTCTCGGCGCCATGGTCGGCGGCGGCTTCGGCGGCAAGGAAGACATCACGGTCGAGTTGTACTTGGCGCTGCTGGCGCAGGCGACGCGCAAGCCGGTGCGTCTCGCCTATACGCGCGAGGACTCCTTCCTCGGCCACGGCAAGCGCCACCCCTTCGTGATCGCGCACAAGACCGGAGTAAAAAAGGACGGCAAAATCACAGCATTGGAGGTTAATATCCGCGCCGATTCCGGCGCCTATGTCTTCCTCAGCCCCTACGTACTGCTCTATTCCGCCGTCGCCGCGCCCGGCCCCTACCGGATCGACAATGTCAGCATCGATTCCGCCGCAGTCGCCACCAACAATATGTACACCAGCGCTTTCCGCGGCTTCGGGGCGGCGCAAGCCTGCGTCGCCTACGAGGCGCAGATGGACGAAGTCGCCAAGGTACTGGGCATCGACCGGCTCGAACTGCGCCGCCGGAACTTCATGCGCACCGGCGACAAGACCGCCACGGGACAGACCGTGGAGAGCGCGATCTGGAGCGACGAATGCATGACCCAGGCCTGGGATGCGCTCGGCGAGAAGACCACGGACGAGGGACCGGTCAAAATCGGCCGCGGCGTCGCGACCTATCAGCAGAGTTACGGCCGGATCACCTGGTTCCACGACACCTCGGAAGCCTGGGTCGGCGTCGAAGTCGACGGCACCGTCATCGTGCGTTCCGGCGTGACCGACATCGGCGCCGGGCAGGCCTCGGCGCTGGGACAAATCGCGGCCGAGCTACTCGGCGTCGGACTCGACGATGTGGTGATCTACAACAGCGATTCCGCCGTCACCCCGCTGGCCGGAACGACCACCGCGACGCGCGCGCTCTACATGACCGGCAGCGCCGTGCACAAGGCGAGCACGATCCTCCGAGAGCGCCTCGTCGCCTTCGCCGCACAGGAACTCGGCGCGCAGCCGGAAGAGGTCGACCTGGCGAACGGGCAGGCTTTCGTGATCGACGAGCCGTCGATATCAATATCGCTGAAGGATCTCGCGGCGCGCGGCGCCTCGGAAGGGGTCGCACGGTCCGAACTGGCCATGTTCCGGGCGCCCTTCACCGACCCGATCGACGCGGATACGGGACAGGGCCCGGTCTTCCCCGACTTCACCTATGGCTGCCATGCGGTCGAAGTCGCGGTCGACACCGAAACCGGCGAGGTCACGGTGCTGAAAAGCGTCGGCGCACACGATATCGGCCAGGCCATCAACCCGCAGGCGGTGGAAGGCCAGATCGAGGGCGGCGCCCTGATGGGGCAAGGCTACGCGCTGAGCGAGGAGCTGATCTATGAGGAGGGCAAGCTGGTCAGTCCCAGCTTCAGCGAGTACCTGATCCCGACCTCGATGGATATGCCGGAGATCAAGTGCATCATTCTCGAATCGCGCAGCGGTCTCGGCCCGTTCGGCGCCAAGGGCATCGGCGAACCGAGCCTGACCCCGGTTGCCCCCGCCATCGCCAACGCCGTCGCCGACGCCATCGGCACCCGTGTCTTCGACCTGCCGATCACACCGGAAAAGGTGGTGCGGGCGCTTCGGGAGGTACAGGCCGGATCGTAAATTTAATTCGCTACGCCGAATCCTTCCCGATCAGCGCCCGCGCCCGCGCCGCCGCGTCCGCCGGAATCGTGTGGCGGGCGGGAAAGTCGCCGCCGGGTTTGGTCGCGTCGATGATCATCTTGGCGGTCAGCCCGTCATGGTTCGACGGGTCGAGGATCGCGCCCATGCAGTTCTTCAGGATGTCGACGTCGGTGTCGGCCTGCATGCGGGTGCAGATCGCCCACATCACGTCCTGGTCGCTCGTGATATCCACATCGCTGTCGACGACCACTACCAGCTTCAGGCTGAGGTCTTCGCCCAGCGCGGTCGCGGCGGCGTTCTTGGCCTGGCCCGGCGCCGGGTCCTTCATGGCGATATAGGCATGCATCCGGCAGGTGCCGGATTTCGGCATCGCCACACCGGTCACGTTGGGATAGTTCTGCCGCAGCACCTTGAGCAGCCGCGCCTCCATCGGTACTGCCAATAAGCCGGTATGCTCGTCGGAGATTCCGGAGACGATGTCCTGGTAGATCGCGTCCTTGCGGTGCAGGATAGCGCTGACCTCGATAACGTGCTGCGTCGAGCGCGCCGAGGCGTAGCCGGTGAACTCGGCGAACGGCCCTTCGTCCACTTGTTCTCCCGGCACGATATGGCCTTCGAGAACGAACTCCGCATTCGCCGGTGCTTCGACCGGCACGGTCACGCCTTCGACCAGTTCCAGCGGCTGGCTCATGAAACCGCCGGCGACGGCGTATTCGTCGGCATCGATCGGCCCTTTCCACAAGCCGCTGCCGAACGCGAACAGCGGATGGTGCCCGATCACGATGGAAACCGGGATCGGCTCGTTGCGTTCCGCGGCGCGCCCGGCATAGTTCCACAGGTGGCGTCGGCTGTGCAGGCTGGTGCCGAAGCGGGTCTTGCCCATGACCTGGAGCCGGTGATAGCTGGCGTTGCGCATACCCATATCCGGGTCCTTGGCGACGACGATCCCGTTGGTCACATAGCGCCCGCCATCTTCCGCGAAATGATTCAGGATCGGCAGATAGGCGAGATCGACCGCGTCGCCGGTTAAAACGACATCGAGGATCGGACCGGTGTCGCGGACCACCGGTTCGATCACCGCGTCGCCGAGCCCGGCCCAGGTCTCGATCAGATCCTCTTCGGCGACGCCGAGCGCCTGGGCATAGCGCCTACGGTCTCCGAACAGGTTGGTGACAACCGGAAACGGCGATTGGCCGACCTTCTCGAACCACAGGACCGGCGCGCGGCCCTGCCGCTCCAATTCCATGGCAATGGCGGTCACATCGAAATCGATGCCGACCGGTTCCGGAATGCGCAGAATGCTGTCCGGATCGGCTTCTTCCAGATCGCCGAGGAAGCTACGCAGGTCGAGATTTGGCTCATTCGGTCGCATGGCGGCCTCCCTGGCTAAGCGAGCGGCACGGCAACGTTCCATCCATGGGCAATTACCAAGGCCTAGCCTTATGTTTGCTTAATCCGCGTTCTTCTTATCGAAACAGGGTTCGATAGTGTAACGAAATTGATTCCAAGGTACGATTTCCGCGAACTTGAAGCATATCCGGGAATAGTCGGATGAATGCGCGCGCAAGGAATTTTTGGTCCGCTTTGGCGTTTTGTGCCGCTCTCCCGGCCATGGTGACGCTCGTCTCTGCTGAAAGTGTCGCGCCGGCAATTCCCAGCACAACTATTGAACAGGCTGAAGTTACGGGATCGACAGGAACGCTGTTCAATAAACTGTTCAGACAGCAGAGCGGCGGCACCGTCACTTACGACGTGCCATATCCGTTCACCGCGCTCATGGAACGGATTGCGGCGAATTTAGCGGTCGGTGAAAAAGGGGCTCCGTCTCTTCTCCAAGTGCTGATCCCACTCGGACGTTCCCTGCAGCGCTACGCGGCGGAGCCGGAGTATTTCCGGTACCCAAGAGTGATCGTCGCAGTCGATGCGGAGCCGGCGACGTCACCGGATCATGCGGGATTCCTGCTCAGGGATCGCTTGTTCCTTGGGTACCAGGAAAAGGCCAATGCGATTGAAGTGATCAGCTACAATGAGAGTGCCGGGCGTTTTGAATTCCAGCGGGTGGATGATTACGGGCCCGGCCTTACGCCGACGGTATCCCCCGCGAGCCGCATGCTTTGCATGGGGTGCCATCAAAATGGTGGCCCCATTTGGTCCGAGCCACCTTGGGCGGAAACAAATAGCAATCCGAAAATCGCGAAACTTCTGCTCGAGCAGCGCAGCAGCTTCCATGGCGTGCCGGCCAACCTTTCGGCAAGAGGGACGCTGCCCGCGTTTCGCATCGGGAGCTCGATAAATTGAGCCGGTCTTTTTGAATTTCACAAGTTACTCTGGCAAAAGGCTTGTGCCGTTTCCGCGCGCTGTTGCGGGGACCTTTTCACCGCAATATTGCAATACCGCCTGAGTGGCGAACGCGGTTATGAGCGATATTCGAACGGCATTGAAGAAACCTTTTCAGCCGGTTGGCGCGACCATTGGCCTGATGGCATGCAAATTCCGAGTCCTCGCATTCCCCATCGAGATCCCCTGGATGCCTCGTCTAGCGTGACCGGGGATTTGGATCCGCTTGCGCCAAGACCGCACGCTATCTCCCAAAGACCCTCGGACCGGGACGCCGCCGACAGCGTGATAGCGGGCCTTTCGGAATTCCTGGCGGAACCCGATATCCGGGCTTTGGATAATTACCTCTTCAAGGTTAGCCAAACCGCAAATACCGCACGCCGCCTCCTGGAATCCGCTTGCGCGTTCACCAAGACCAACCTCGGCGATTGGGCTATACAGGTTCGCTTTAGCTGCGGGGACCGCGTTGGGGATCAATTCCGCCTTGACGGGCAATTTTACATCAAACGCGGGGAGGCGACCCGTGGAACGATTGAAAGGTTGTTGATCGGCGAGTCCGAAAGGCTGATCAAACTTAAGATGTCCGGCCCGGTAATCGCCAACGGCGATGGAGGCGGAGAGATCGAATTCGGTCTTGAGGAACCGATTGGCGGCATCCATGCGCGGCTGACAAATGGACAGGCATTCGAAAGTCTGACGCTGCGTTGGGACGAATTGAGCGATGAGAATGCGGGGCCGTCCGACGAGTTGCGGCGCCATCCCGACAACGGGATGAGTAGGCTGCGGGTCGTCGATGACTTCGCTATTCTGCAGAAGGCGATTAGCGCACTCGTAAAACAGACGGCAGACGGTGTGAACGATGCCCTCTCCGAAAAGCCGATCCGCCGCAACGCACTGATGCGCGCATTGTCCTCCCAATTAGGAATGGAATTCGGCCAATGGTGCTGCACTAACTGATTGGCAGAGATTAGATTTTTAAGTTCTTACAGCTCGCCGGCTTCATCGGTTTCGTTTTTGTGAAGCCGGCGGTTGACGATGAATTGCAGGAAGGGGTCGGGCGGCAGTAGCGCCGCTTTCGGCAAGGCGCGCATGTCTTGCAACAAAGCGCTGTCGACGCCGCAAATTTGTTCGGCGAGAAGCTTGCCGGCCGTCGCCCCGCGGGTCAGCGGCGCGGCGTCGGTCGTCATTACCGCATGCAGGCCCGGCGCCATCTCGCCGAACACGACGCCGCCGTTGCGGGTGAAGCCGAGCATTCCGCCCCAGGTGCCGTCGAATTCGATTCCGGCCAATTCCGGCCAACGGCGCAGGATGCCCTCGCGGTGGTTGGTACGCGCCTCGTCCATCTGCCGGTCGTCGTAGCGCTTGGCGCGGGCATAGGCCATGGTGTTACGCATCAGGATGCGGCCGTCCTGGGTCAGCCGCACGGTGCTGCCATTCGGGCTCGCCGGCAGCAATCCGAATTCCGCCCCGCCGCCGACCAACGTTAATTCGCCATCGTTCAAGGGCCGGGTGAGGCTGGCGAACAATGCGATCGGCACGACCCGGTTCCGCGCGATGCCGAGCTCCTCGGCGAAGACATGGTTGGCCAGAACGATTTGGCGCGCCCGTATCTCGCCCTTGGGGCAGATCAGGCGATAGCCGTCGTCCCGGTGTATCTCCGCGACCGGACTTTCCTCGTACAGGGTGACGTTGGCCGGCAGGGTCGCGCCGAGCCCGCGCATGAGCGCTGCCGGCTGCACCAGGGCCCCGTCGCCGGTCCGGATGCCGCACGAATAGAACCGCGTCCCAGTGACCCGCTCCATGCCGTCGCGGTCGACCGTGCTGAATTCCGTACCGATACCGTCGAGGCCTGTCGCGAGATGCTTGAGGTGGGTCTCGCCCGGCGCACCCGACGCGACATAGATACGGCCCCAATCGCTCCAGTCGCACTGGATCTGATACCGCATGACGATGTCGCGAATTTGTTCGAGGCCCGCCGCGCACAGCCGGTCGTTGCGCCGCCCGACCTCGAAATCTTTCTCGCCGCCATGGCTGTGGCCCTTGAGCAGGAACCCGGCGTTGCGGCCGGAAGTTCCGTAACCGACCCGTTCCGCATCGATAAGCGCGACACTGTCTGAAGGCCGCAACTCGGCGAGCCGTCGTGCAACCGTAAGGCCGCATACACCGGCTCCGATGACCGCCCAGTCGACGGCTATCGACTCTTGAACAGGATGTGCCGGCGGCGGCTCCGGCAATGTCTCATACCAGCCGTTTTTCGCCCCATCGGCGGGAAGTTTCCGCGCCTTTCGGACCGTGGCGAACATCACTCGCCGGCCGGCAACGGCAATTCCCTGACATTGTCGACGATCTCCGCTTCGGAATCGATGACGTCCGCCATCTCGGTGTCGACGACCTGATAAGACGGTATCGTTTTCGGCAACCCCCTCGTCGGCGCCTCGATACCTTGTTCGACCAGTTTGCGCGCGCGCGGCAGAATTCGCGAATTTATAGAACCGGACAGTTTCACATAGAAATTGGCCGCCGACCTGAGGCCGCGCCCGACTCCGCCCGCGTGTTCGAGCATCACCGTCAGGCTTTCGATCAACGCATGAACCGACTCGACGATTTTGTCCCGATTTTCCGCCTGACGGCCGAGATTGACATGCATTCCCGCAATCCCAATGGCGGTCCACAGGCCGGTGGGGCCGACCACGAATATCCCGTGCCGGGACGCCTTCTGATGAAAATCGGGATCGGCATTCCGCACCTTTTCGACCGCAGCATCGTTCGGCAACCACATGATGCTGATCAACTGGCGCACCTCGTCGCCGCGACCGGCCGCCTTGTAATCGGCTTGAACGGCGGCGCGATAATTCTTCCCGGCAAGATCCCTTAAATGCTGATTCATCGTTTCCGCCAGCTTGGCGTAAATCGCGGTTTCGGCCTCGTCGTCATCGGCCTGCGCCAATGCCATCAGGTATTTCGACGCCTTGCTGTCGATGACCAGAACCGCGTCGGCCGGCATGAACACGATGGCATCAGGCCGCAGCCGTCCGCCATCTTCCGATCCGAAAGTCCGTTGCAGCACGAAATCGGTGCCGGCGGTGAGGCCAAAGGACTTAAGCGTGTTCTCCAGCACGGTTTCGGCGGCGAAACCGGCGCTCGCCGGGTTTGACAGGGCGCGTTCGATCACATCCACCGCATCGCGGTTCACGGTGACCTGGTCGTTCAGGGACGACACCGTCTTGGACAGGGTCTCGAATTGGGTCAGCAGCTTGCCGCTCGCCTCCTGGACGCGCTTCTCGCCGTCTTCCTTCGCGGATTTCGCCTCGCGCTTGTGGTCTTCGAGAAGTTTGTTCGAAAGCTCGGTCGCGGTGGACAGCATGGCCGCACGGGCTGCGGCCATGGCCTCGTCCTTGGTCTTGCCCCAATCCGCCATCTTCGTCTGCATTTCTTCGATTTTCTGCTGCGCCAGCGCCGTGTTCTTTTCCGCCTCGCGGCGCGCATCCTTCGCCTCCTCCAAATCCGCGGCCAGTTTCTCCCTGACTTCCTTGCTTTCGGCCAATTGCGCGCCGATTTCGCCGATACGGGCGCCGGCCTCGCTCGCATTCGCTTCCGCCGCCGCGGCCCGGCCGCGTTCACTCGTGAGTTCTTCGCGCAACTGCGCACCCTGCTCGTTGAGGCCGCGCGCACGCGAAAACGCGAAGTACATCGCGATCGCAAGCGCCGCCGCCACGGCAAGTCCGGGAATCAGCAAATCCATGGGCATTTCTCCAAATCCGTACCGCCTAACATAGCATCGATTCGGGCGCCTGCCTTGACGCCGCACCGCTTGGACAATAGGTAAGTGCGGCAGAACGTTTGAGAAACACATGGCCACACTTCCCATCATCATCGCACCCGATCCGCGTCTGAAAAAGAAGTGCGCGCCGGTCGACAAGGTCGACGAGGCCGTCGCAAAGCTGATGGCGGATATGCTGGAGACGATGTATCTGGCGCCCGGTATCGGATTGGCCGCACCCCAGGTCGGCGTCACGAAACGGGTGATCGTCATCGACTCGTCGGGCAAGGACGAGGATTCGGCACCGGTCAAGATGGCCAATCCGGAGCTTCTCTATGTTTCCGAAGAATTGTGGACCTACGAGGAAGGCTGTCTCTCGCTGCCGGATCACTACGCCGAGGTCGAACGGCCGGCAAAGATCAAAGTCCGCTATCTCGACGAGAACAACGAACGCCAGGAACTCGAAGCCGACGAAATTCTTGCGACCTGTGTCCAGCATGAGATGGATCACCTCGAGGGCATGCTGTTCGTCGACCACATCTCGGCCCTCAAGCGCAACATGATCCTGCGCAAACTCGTCAAATCAAAGAAGCTGAAGGCGCATGACGCCGCCGCCGACTGATCGGGCGATCGGCGGACAGCGGCCGCCTTCGCGGCTCGTCTTCATGGGAACGCCCGACTTCGCCGTTCCGGCTTTGGCGGCGCTGATCGAGGCCGGCCATTCGGTCGTGTGCGTCTATAGCCAACCACCACGCCGCGCCGGCCGCGGGCAGAAGGAACGACCGACCCCGGTCCATGAATTCGCCGCCGCACACGGCATCGAGGTGCGCACGCCGACGTCATTGCGCGACGAGGCGGAGCAGACCGCATTCGCGGCGCTCGATGCGGACGCGGCGGTGGTGACCGCGTACGGGCTGATCCTGCCGCAAGCGATCCTCGACGTGCCACGGTTCGGTTGTCTCAACATTCACGCCTCATTGTTGCCGCGCTGGCGGGGCGCGGCACCGATTCAGCGCGCCATCTTGGCCGGCGACGACGAGACCGGCATTACGATCACGCAAATGGATGCGGGTCTCGATACTGGGGCCATCCTGTCGTCGCGGACCATGCCGATCACGGAAACGACGACCGCGCGCGATCTGCACGACGCGCTGGCGACACTTGGTGCGTCGCTGATCGTCGAGGCGTTGGACGGTCTGTACGCCGGTTCACTCGACGCGACGCCGCAGTCGGAATCGGGTACGTGCTATGCGGAAAAATTGACCCGCGGTGAAGGAAACCTCGATTGGACGCAACCGTCCGCCTATCTAGCCCGCACCGTTCGGGCGTTCTCACCTTGGCCGGGCGCCTGGTTCGAACATGACGGCGCCCGCATAAAAGTTTTGGAAGCACGCCAGGCCGACGGCTCGGCGGAGCCCGGCACCGTACTCGACGACCGGCTGACCATCGCGTGCAGCGAGGGCGCGCTACGTCTTCTAATCGTACAACGAAGCGGCAAGGGCCCCGTCGACAGCGCGTCTTTTTTGCGTGGCTACAAATTTCCCGCCGGAACGGTGTTATCGTGAACCGCTGGAGAATCACCGTCGAGTACGACGGTAGCGGGTTCGTCGGGTGGCAACGCCAGGCGAACGGTCTCTCCGTCCAGGAGGCGCTCGAATCCGCCATCGCAGGGTTTTCCGGCGAGCAAGTAACGCTGCATGGCGCGGGCCGCACCGATTCGGGTGTGCATGCGTTTGCACAGGTCGCGCATTTCGATTTGGCGAAAGATACGGATGCCGACACCGTGCGCGACGCGCTCAACCATCACCTGGAGTCGAAGGCGGCCTCGGTGTTGGTGGCGGAGGCCGTTCCGCAAGACTTTCACTCCCGATTTTCGGCCGTACGGCGCGATTATCTGTACCGCATCCTGAACCGGCGCTCAGCGAGCGCCCTGGAAAGGGGCCGCGTTTGGCACGTGGCCCGGCTGCTCGATGCGGAGGCAATGCACCGCGCGGCGCAACTTCTCGTCGGCAAGCATGACTTCAGTTCGTTCCGCGCGCTCCGCTGCCAAGCGAAGTCGCCGGTTAAGACTCTCGATGAACTTGCTGTTTCGCGCGCCGGCGACGAGATCCACATCACCGCCCAGGCGAGATCCTTCCTGCATAACCAGGTGCGCATTTTGACCGGCACTTTGAAATTGGTCGGTGAAGGCGCCTGGACGGAAGCCCAAGTCCGCGCGGCGCTGGAAGCCAAAGACCGGTCCGCCGGCGGTCCGACGGCGCCGCCCGACGGGCTTTATCTGACGCAGGTCGTCTATTGACCGGTTAGTCTACGTTGTCGTCGTTCTCTTCGTCGCGCATCTGACGCAACGTAACCAGCAACACATAGGCGAGGAAACAGATTCCGGCCCCGACGAACGCGGCGGTCATCCCGAACCACTGCTCGACCACCACCAATACGCCCAACGCGGCGGCCGTGAGCAAGAGGTTTTTGAAGAGCGATGCCATCGCCGGCGCTAGGAGCTTGTACGAGTCATGCTTATGAACTGCATCGACCGGAGAGGCTCCTCGTCCTTAATGTAGAATGCCTTGGCTGACGCCGTGGATGACACGGGCGAGGACGAAATCGCCGACCACCAGCGCGGCTGCCGGCAGGCTGGAGATTTCGAGCCCAATTCGCAACACGTACCAGTGATAGAAAAATATCACGACGGTCATGATCAAGGTGAGGATGACGAGTATACCGCCGGGTGCGAGGCCGGTCAGCTCGACCGTCAGGACGAGCATGAGAATGGCGACCTGGATACCGGCGGACCAGTTATACGCGACGATGTAGCGGATATAGTTTTTGTCGCGGTCGATGGCCGGCGCGATGTAGGCCATAATGAGCGGCCAGGCGACCCACGAAATTACGTAGGCGATTCCCTCGACTGTAATTGTCCGGACGACGCCCGCATCGCTCGAATCGCCGTCCCTCAGGAAAAACCAAAACACATAAGCCGGCAGAACCACGACGGCGCAGAAAAACGATTTCCAATACCCTTCGATAGAATCGTCGAGCCATTCGAATCCCTTCGGGTCCCGAATGAACAAGCGCCACGCGCCGTAGAGCGACAGCAGGACTTCGTGGCGGGCAATCATTGGAAATAGCCGCGCAGGACCGCCTCGTAGATTTCAGACAGTTTGGCGATATCGTCGACGACCGCGCGCTCGTCGACCTTATGCATCGTCTGGCTGATCAGGCCGAATTCAGCGACGGGACAATAGTCTTTTATAAATCGGGCATCCGACGTCCCGCCCGTGGTACTCAATTCCGGCCGTTGACCGAGAACTTTCTCGCAAGCATCGGAGACGAGATCGCTGAGCGGCCCTGGCGGTATCAGGAAGGATTCGCCGCTGACCACGACATCCAATTCGTAGCGTCCGCCCTCGCCGATGGCCGCATCGAAGGTCTTGTGCAACCATTCGGTCAAGCTTGCCGAAGAATGCAAATCGTTGAAGCGGATGTTGAAGGTCGCACGCGCCTCGCCCGGGATGACGTTGGTCGTCGGATTGCCGATATCGATCGTCGAAATCTGCAATGTCGACGGTTGGAAAAAGTCCGATCCGTCGTCTATCGATTTTGCCGTAATAGCCTCCAGCAAGGAGACGATACGATGCGCCGGGTTATCCGCCAAATGCGGATAGGCGGTGTGGCCCTGCTCGCCCTTGACGGTGAGCCAGCCGTTCAGGCTGCCACGCCGGCCGATCTTCATCATCTCGCCCAACGCCATCGGGTTGGTTGGCTCGCCGACAACGCAGACATCCATCTTCTCGCCGTTTTCGACCATCCACTGCAGCATCTTCTTCGTGCCGTTGACCGACGGACCCTCTTCATCACCGGTGATCAGGAAACTGATCGAACCGTCCGGCGGACCGTCCTCGAGAAATCGCTGGACCGCCGCGGCAAACGCCGCGATGGCGCCCTTCATGTCACTGGCGCCGCGGCCGAACAACACACCGTCTTTGATTTCCGCCGCGAACGGGTCGACCGACCATTCGTCCTTCGCCCCGACCGGCACGACGTCGGTATGGCCCGCGAAACAGAAATTGGGCTCGCTATTGCCCAATCGCGCATAAAGATTGTCGACGTCGGGCGTGCCGTCCTCGGTGAAAAGCAGGCGCTGGCACTTGAACCCCAGGCCCTCCAAGGTGGATTGCAGGAGTTCAAGAGCGCCGCCTTCTTCCGGCGTCACGCTGGGGCAGCGGATCAGATCCCGCGCATACGCGACCGGATCGAGCACGGTTAGCATTCTCTACCGGGAATAGGAGATGCGAATGACGCGCTCTCAGGCCCTTCGGTTAGGAGCGGGTTCCGCCGTGATGCTGGAAGCATCACAAGGAGTTCGCGACGCGATCCGAAGGACCTGGGAGCACGCCCTGCGGGTCGCTTGTCACATCCTCTGGCGGGCGTCGGCGACGCTTGACGATGTCCCCGCATCGCCAGCGCGACGCCTCCTACCCAGAAAATGCGACAAGCGATCATACGTATCTCCTATTCCCGGTAGAGGGTGCTAATCCCTTAGAAGTTCGTTGATCGAAGTCTTCGACCGGGTCTGCGCATCGACCGTCTTGACGATGACGACACAGGCGAGGCTCGGCGTCGGCGCGCCGTCCGGGCTTTGCGCTCCCGGCAACGCACCGGGCACGACTACGGAATAGGCCGGTACGCGGCCGCGGTGGATCTCACCGGTCTGTCGGTCGACGATCTTGGTCGACGAGCTGATGAAACAGCCCATTGCAAGTACCGCGCCCTCTTCCACGATGACGCCTTCGACCACTTCCGAGCGCGCGCCAATGAAGCAATTGTCCTCGATGATCACGGGGTCGGCCTGCAGCGGCTCGAGCACGCCGCCGATCCCGACACCGCCGGACAGATGGCAGTTCTTGCCGATCTGGGCACAGGATCCGACCGTCGCCCAGGTGTCGACCATGGTGCCTTCGTCGACATAGGCGCCGAGATTGACGAAACTCGGCATCAGCACCACGTTGGGCGCGATATAGGCGGAATGGCGCACGATGCAACTGGGTACCGCCCGAAACCCGGCATCGCCGAACTCGCTTGCCGTCCAGCCATCGAATTTGGACGGGACCTTGTCCCACCAGGTCGTGTTCGCGCCGGGTCCACCCGCGATCGTCGTCATTTCGTTGAGGCGAAAGGACAGCAAAACCGCCTTTTTGAGCCACTGATTGACGTGCCAGTTGCCGCCGGTTTTTTCGGCGACACGCACTTCGCCGGAATCCATCAGACCGAGCGCAACATTCACCGCCGCGCGAACGTCGCCATGGGTTTCGCTGGAAACGGTTTCCCGAGCATCCCAGGCTTCGTCGATCGTGCTTTGCAGTTCGGCATGGCTCATTTTAGGCGTAACCTTTCGCGGAATTCTTCGTGACGGGAAGGCGGGACTTTGGTCGACTTGCCGGTAGGAGTCAACCCGGGCGTACGACCCCCAAACGCTCCATTTTCAGGGGTCTATGACGCGCCGGGATCACCCAGAATCGCGCGCAACCAGCCCAACAAATCGTCGGCGACGTGATGGATATGGTCGTCGTCCGGCGTCTCGGCATAACGTGACGTGCGGATCAGAACCGTGCTCATTCCCATCGCGTGAGCCGGTTCCAGATTACGGGCGATGTCCTCGACCATGACCGCCCGGCGCGGTTCAATATCAAACCGCTGCACGAAATCGCTATAAGGCTCCGGGTCCGGTTTCGGCCGGTAGCCTGCCGCGGTTATATCGTAGATGCCGTCGAACATGTCTGTGACGCCGAGACGGTCCATCACGTTCTCCGCATGTTTCACGGAACCGTTTGTGTAAACGAATCGACGGCCCGGCAAGCGTCCCAGCGCGTCGCGCAACTCCGGGCTCGGCGGCACCGGGGAGACGTCGATATCGTGAACGAATTCGAGAAAGTCTTCCGGATGCACGCCGTCATTCGCCATCAGACCGGCCAGCGTCGTGCCGTGCTCTTGGTAGTAACGTTTCTGCAGTTTGCGCGCATCGATACGGTCGATACCGCAATGTGCGGAAATGAACGCGCCCATCTTAACGTCGATTTGGCTGAACAAGTCGCAATCCGCCGGGTACAGCGTGTTGTCCAGGTCGAAAACCCAGAATTCGGTTTCTTCTGAAAGCGGGGCAAGTCTCTTGTTCATGGCGCGAAGACAGTGCGCCACAGCGGCCAATCAGGCAAGCATCGCCGCGCAACTTAACGAATATCCTAACGGTTGGTTAACGGTTCTCGCGTAGCGTTAGCCGAGATTAAATCCGACGAACCGAAAACCCTCGACTCCGACAGACATGCGATGAAACGAACGTCTACAGCAATCGGCCTGGCACCCGAAACCGGTTCATCGGCGCCAAATAACGTGCCGCGGTTTGAGAATTTCACCAGCCTTTCACCGGAAGATCACAGAGCCTACGCATTGCTGCCCGATGCTGTCCTGTACGTCAGCGCAGAAGGCGAATTCGATGCGCTAAACGCGCCGGGAAAACGGCTATTGGCCGAAATCGATGTTTCTGACGACGGCGCCGTACTCGACTGCATTCGTGCGTTGGCGAAAAACATTCGGCAAACGGGCGCGGCTTGCACCCAGCCGATCGCATGGTCGTCGAAACAGCAGGATCGTTGGATGGCGGTAACAGCCATTCCGACGGCTCGTCATGGCGCCGCCGTTATCTGCCGCGATTCGACCCTCGAAGTAACGATGCGCATGGCGCTTGTCGACTCCCGTCAGCGCTTTAAAGACCTCGTCGAAATTTTCAGTGACTTCGCGTGGGAAACCGATCTGCCGGGAGCGTTTACGTTCGTATCGCCGTCTGGCGCGCTCGGCTATTCGGCCGAGGCACTTGTCGGCATGAGTGCGCGCGATCTCCTCTATCACCGGTCCGCGATACCGAGCCGTTTCGCCTTTGAAGCGCGTGACATCGTCGAGCGGACGGAACAATGGCTTAGAAATGCGGATGGCGAAGCGGTTTGCGTCCTCGCCAGCGCCCGGCCAATCCTGGACAAGGACGGCAAGCGGACCGGCGCCCGCGGCGTATGCCGTGACGTGACCGCCGAGCAGCTTCGGGAAAGCGACCTCGCCAAGCTGAAAATTCGCGAACAGGTTATTGCCTTTATCGTCGACGCCGTCCGCAACGAAGCCGACCCGCAGGACATGCTGAGCACGGCGGTCGCTTCCATCGGCAAAGCATTGCCCGATACGGCGTGTGCCGTGTACCAAAGGGAAGGGTCCGGCAACTTCACTATGGTCGCCGAATATGGGCATCTCCCCGAAAGCGTCGACCTGGTCGACTCTGTAAATCGCATCTGTACTGATTTCTCCGCGCATGAAGCGATAATCTCCGGGCAGCACGCTTTGCTGACCGCGACCCGATACCGCGACGACAGAAACGGCGCGATCTTGCTCAGCCGGCAATCCGCCGCTGTGTGGAGCGAGCATGACCGATCGCTACTCGATGCGGTCGCCGGTCAGCTTGGCATCGCGTTAAGGCAGATCGAAAACCAGTCCGAACTGGAGCGCCTGTCGCGTACGGACGCATTGACCGGCCTATACAATCGCCGCGCCTATATGGAGGAGCTTGAGCGCGCGCTCGAAAGGTCGCGGCGAAACGGCCAACCGGGCGCGGTATTTTTTGTCGACCTGAACAATTTCAAGGCCGTTAATGACGTGCGAGGCCACGACGTGGGCGACAGCGTTCTCAAAAATGTCGCGCAGGTCTTAAAAACCGCGACGCGCAACTACGATTTCGCTGCCCGGTTGGGCGGTGATGAATTTGCCCTTTGGTTCGAAAATATCGACAAGGCCGCGGCACGACGGCGCGGCCTTGAGCTATTGCGAAGTTGCTACCATCTTGACGCGTTCAGCGGTTCGCCGGATAAGCGATTGGGCCTCTCGATCGGCATCGCAATGTTCAGGTCGGGCTCCGATGAAGGTTCCGATGGACTGTTGAAACGCGCCGACACCGCCATGTACCGCGCGAAACATACCCGCAAACAACATTTGTCGCTGGCCCGGGACAAGGGCTTGCGCGACGCGGAGTTGTAAATTGAACCAGTCGACGCCCGGCCTATCGACGACGGAGCACGGCCTTCGTGATATCGGCTCCATCGCCCGCAGTGGCGATTCGAAGACACGTTGCGCTCTCGCCTCGGACACCGAAACACAGCCGGAAATTCTCTACTATCTGGCGGAAGACCCTGACGACGAGGTCAGACGCTGCATCGCCGAGAACGCCCAAACGCCGCGCCAGGCAAACCTGCGGCTCGCGCGCGACAACAGCGACGAAGTACGCTGTGTCCTCGCGAAAAAAATCGGCAACCTCTTCCCCCAAACATCCGCGACCGAACGCAACGTGATGCGGCGTGCCGTGCTCGACATTACGGAAGTGCTCGCCGCGGATCAGACAAAGCGGGTC
Organism: Alphaproteobacteria bacterium; assembly: GCA_047517345.1. GTDB lineage: Bacteria > Pseudomonadota > Alphaproteobacteria > UBA8366. The sequence continues at coordinate 13,325 of JAKZTB010000036.1, read as the reverse complement.
CGCGAACTCCTCAGCGACGCGATTAAGGACTTCCCGGACGTTCCCTTGCACGTCGTCCGGCAACTCGCGACGGACCCCTATCTGCCGTTTGTGGACCAGTCTTGGAAAATTCACCGGTCCTGACGGAAGAAGATCTGCTCGAAATCATCACAAGCGCCCCCGTGCAGGGCGCGCTCAGCGCAATTTCGCGGCGCACGAACGTCGTCGAAACGGTGTCGCACGCCATCGCGACCAGCGACGACAATTGTGCGATCGCCGAACTCCTGGCCAACCCGAGTGCGCAAATTCGCGAAGAAACACTCGACAGACTGGTCGATAACGCGGCCTCGGTGACGTCCTGGCACGCCCCGCTCGTCGACCGACCCGAGCTTCCCGCCAACGCCGCGCAGCGCATCGCAGGCTTCGTCGCGGACTCGCTGCTCGATACGCTTCGGCGACGGACGGATTTGACAGAACAGGTGGTCGATGCGATTGAAATAGCCGTTAACGAGCGGTTGAAAATCGATGGCGAAAATGAGCCGAAAGACCAAAAAGCATCTGGAATATCAGGGATGGCGCGTCCGGAAGGGGACGAGAAGGACGACGCATACGAGCGGGCCTTAATCCTGAAAACCGAAGGCCGCCTTACGGAAACTCTGATCCACAATGCCGCCGCCGCGGGCGACCGGGAAACAGTCATTGCATCGCTCGCGGCTTGTTCGGGGCTGAGCTGCGCTTCGGTCAACAATATTTTCGAGATGCGCGCCAGCAAAGGCATTGTTGCAATCTGCTGGAAATCCGGAATGAGCATGGAATTGGCCTACAGCCTGCAAATCACGATTGGGGCGATAGCGCCGGGCGCAATACTGGCGTCGGATGGCAACGCGAACTTCCCGTTAAGCGAAAAAGAGCTGCACTGGCAGATCGAATTCTTCGACACTTAGGAGCCTGTCCAAGCAATACCTATGAACCGCACCGACCGGAGAGGCTCCTGGAGCCAGCCCGAGTCATGCATTTTACGACGATTGGCGGATCATCGTTCCCGACCCGTGCGCCGTGAAAATCTCAAGTAAGGTCGCATGAAGCGCGCGACCGTCAACGATCACCGCGGCCCCAACACCTTCTTCGATGGCCTGGATACAGGTTTCGACTTTCGGGATCATACCCCCGGTGAGCGTCCCGTCCGCCATGCGGGCCCGCGCCTCGGCGACCGTCATCTCCTTGATCAAGGCGCCATCCTTGTCGAGTACGCCTTCGACGTCCGTCAACAGGAGCAAACGTGACGCTTTTGCCGCCACGGCAACCGCACCGGCGACGGTGTCCGCGTTGATGTTGAAAGTTTCGCCATCCGCGCCCAGACCGATTGGCGCGATGACCGGAATAAAATCCGATTGCGCAAAAATCTCCAATACCTGCGGATTGACCCGTGTCGGCTCGCCGACGAACCCGAGATCCAGGATGCGTTCGATGTTCGAGTCCGGATCCCTTTTGACGCGCGTCAGTTTACGCGCCTCGATAAGGCCGCCATCCTTGCCGGACAAACCGACCGCCCTGCCACCCGCCGCGGTAATGGCGGCGACGATACCTTTGTTGATCCTGCCGGACAGGACCATTTCGACGATCTCGACCGTGGCTTCGTCGGTAACCCGCAAGCCGTCGACGAATTCGCTTTCGATCGACAGCCGTTTCAGCATCGATCCGATCTGCGGCCCGCCGCCATGCACGACCACGGGGTTCAGCCCGACCTGTTTCAACAACACGACGTCGCGGGCGAACGCGTCCGACAGCGCCGAATCCCCCATCGCATGACCGCCATACTTGACGACGATCACCTTGCCCGCATGCTTGCGCATGTAGGGCAACGCTTCCGTCAAGATATCGGCCTTGGCCAGCCACTCCGCGCGCTGGTCGTGCGTATTGTCGCTCATCTCACAGTCCTCGTCCGGCGGGCGGGCGGGCGACTCTAGTGGACACAAACTAACATATGGTACCCATACGTTAGTTTGTGTCCACTAGCTCAAAGGTCGGGGGTTCGCCAGCGCGTGCAGCGTCGCGCGCAGTTCGGGCACGCCGCGTCCTTTGCGCGCACTCGTGACGACAATTTCCGGCAACGCCGCCGCGCGGGATTTCAAGGTCGCGCCGAGGTCCGACAAGCAGGTTTCAAGCGCCGCCTGTTTCGTCTTATCCCCCTTGGTCAACACGACCTGGTATACGACGGCGGCCTTGTCGAGAAGATCCATGATCTCCAGATCGTTGCGCGTGGCGCCGCGCCGGCTGTCGAGCAGAAGGCAGATCCGGCGCAATCCGACACGGCCGCGAAGATAGTCCCGTACCACGGCGGACCAGGCGTTCACATCTTTCTTAGAAGCGCGCGCGTAACCGTATCCCGGCAGGTCGACCAGCATAAGCCGGCTGCCTAGGTTGAAGAAGTTGAGTTGCTGCGTTCGGCCCGGCGTGTGGCTCGTGCGGGCGAGGGTCTTTCTACCGGTAAGCGCGTTGACGAGACTCGACTTTCCGACGTTGGACCGGCCGGCAAACGCAATTTCCGGCAGATCGTCCGGCGGCATTCCTGACAGGTTTGCCACGCCCATGACGAATTCGCATTGCTGGGCGAACAAGTGGCGTCCCGCTTCAATTTCCTCGGGCGTGAATTCCCCGGTCAGATCGTTTTTCCCCCGCTCGACCCGCTCGCAGTGCCCCCCGCCGGCCCGCCGCCCACGCTGACGCCTTGCCGCCGCATGATGACCCATTGCTGCGAGATCGACAGAATGTTGTTCCAGGCCCAATAGATCACCAGACCGGCCGGGAACCGGGCCAGCAGGAAGGTGAAGATGATCGGCATAAACATGAAAATCTTGGCCTGGACCGGGTCCGTCGGTGTCGGGTTGAGCTTCTGCTGCAGGAACATGGTGATGCCCATGATCAGCGGCCAGATACCGATATTGACGATGGCGAGGCTCTCCGGGACGTTCCAGCTAATCAAACCGAACGCGGTCAACAAGCCCAGCGGATCGGGCGCCGAAAGGTCGTGGATCCAGCCATAGAACGGCGCCTGACGCATTTCGATATTGACGAACAGCACCTTGTAAAGCGCGAAAAACACCGGAATTTGAATCACGATCGGCAGACAGCCGGCAGCCGGATTGGCGCCTTCTTTCTTGTATAGCGCCATCATCTCCTGATTGAGGCGCTGCTTGTCTTCGCCGTACTTGTCGCGCAGCTCGACCATTTTGGGCTGCAGCAGCTTCATCTTGCTCATCGACTTGTAGGATTTGTTCGCCAGCGGGAAGAACACCAGTTTGATGCCGACCGTGAGCGCAAGGATTGCGAGACCGAAATTGCCGAGGAAGTCGTACAGCCAGTCGAGAGCGTAGAAAATCGGTTTGGTCAGGAAGTAGAACCAGCCGAAATCGACCGCCTTGTCGAAAAGCGGTATGCTGTACGCCTCCTGATATGTATCGAGCAGTTTTACTTCCTTCGCGCCAGCGAAAAGGTGCGTCGTGTAGTTCGCCGCACCGCCCGCCGGAACGTTCCGCGGCTGCGCGAGATAGTCGGATTGGTAAAGATCGAGCGCGCCCCGCTTGCCGGCAATAAAGCGCGCCTTGAAGGATTCCTTCTGATCGGGGATCAGCGCTGCGAGCCAGTATTTGTCGGTAATGCCGAGCCAACCGCCTGTCGTGGTGTAATCGTACTTTTCGCCTTCGCGGACGTCATCGTAGTCGACTTCCTCCAAGACATCGTTCAAGACGCCGATCAGACCCTCATGCAGGATGTAGAACCCGAGAATATCCGGTGTGCCGGTGCGCGACAGCAGGCCATACGGCGTCAGCGTCAGGTTCGAACCAGTCTGGTTCTTCACCCGCTGCGTCAATGCGATCATGAAGTTTTCGTCGAGCGAAAATGTCTGCTCGAAGATCAGCCCTTCGCCATTGTCCCATGACAGGGTCACCGGTTTGCCGGGCGTAAGAACGACGCCGTTCGCTTGCCAGAGCGTTTCCGCCGTCGGCAGTATCACGTCTTTGCCGATCCAACCGAATTCCGCGTAGTAGGGGCGCTCTACCTGGACCGGGTGCAGCAAGATGATCTTGTCGCTCTCAGGATCGAGCTCTTCGGTGTAATCGCGCAGAACGATGTCGTCCACGCGGCCACCGATCAAGGAAATCGACCCGTCGATGCGGTCCGACTGAATTCGGACACGGGGCGCCTTGGCAAGCGCCGCTTCGCGAGTCTCCGAAGCCGTCTTGCCGGCCGACAGTCCCGCAGCGCCCAAATTGGGTCCAAGATCCGAACCGGTTTTCGGTGAGGCTTGCGGGGCGTCGGTCGCGCCTGGCGCGGCAGGCGAACCCGGCACGGCGGGCGAGCCCCCCGCCGCCTGCTGCCGTGCCTCTTCCTCCAAACGTTGCTGTTCGATCAACGCTTGTTGCTTATCTATCCGCGGACCTTCAATGAAATACTGCCATCCAAACAAAATGACGATGGAGATGACGATCGCGACCATCACGTTTTTTTGTTCGATCATACGCGCTGTTCCATTTCTTCGGTCACCGTCACCTCATTTTGCGTACGCCCGTTCGCGCAACTGTCCCCTGGAACCGGGTCATAACCCGATCCGCCCCACGGATGGCACCGGGCAATCCGTCGGATTGCCAGCCATCCGCCGGACACGGCCCCGTGCTTCCCAATTGCCTGACCCGCATAGGCCGAGCAGCTCGGCCAATAGCGGCAATGCGCCGGAAAAAACGGCGAAATCGCGACCTGATAGATGCGAATTGTGAGCCGCAGTGCGGCAACCGCCGGAGACATCGAACGCACTCTCATACCAACGAGCGCTGATAACGACCCATGGAGATCGCGTAAGCGGTTCGTCGGGCAGGAGGGACGGCGCCGGCGATGTGGGGCATCGTCAAGCCGTTCCGACACGCTCCGCCGGGCCGCATGCGCGACCCGAAGGGCGGCGTGGCAAGGCTTTCGGACAGCGTCGCGCACGCCTCACGATACACCGCATCGCTTTGCCGCGCGCGCCTTGCGGAAAACCTTGCCAAGCCGTCTCCAGGGGTCATTATCAGCGCTCGTTGGTTTCAGTTGTCCCGCCATACGTCGAGCCGCTTCATCGCGGTTTCAAGATCTTCGACAAGTGCCGCGTAGGGCCTGTCCACCGTTGCCGAGCGTGCGATGAGGACATAGTCGCGACCGCGCTTGGCATGGAGAGGGATAACGCTCTCCGCCAGCGCACGCAAGCGCCGCCTTGCGCGATTTCGCCGAACGGCGTTGCCGACGCGGCGGCTTGCCGTCAAACCGACCCGCGCTTCGCCGTCGCTGCCGGGTTGGGCGATGGTCTGGAGAACGAGCCCCGGCGTGGCACAACGCTGACGTGACCGGGTCAGACGACGGAATTCAGCACGCCGGGTGAGGCGCTCGAATGCCGTTCGCATTGCCTAAAACAGTAAAATTAAGCGGACAACCGCTTGCGACCGCGCGCGCGACGGCGCGCCAGTACTCTGCGGCCGGCTTTTGTCGCCATGCGGCTGCGAAACCCGTGACGCCGCTTTCTGACGATACGGCTGGGCTGAAATGTACGTTTCACGACGACTCTCCGGTTACGGATTTCGTAAGGATGGCGCTGTATAAAAGCTGAATTGCGGCAAGTCAATCGGCCTGCGCAACCGGTTTCACATGTTTCGTGCGTTACGGTAGCATGAGAGTCACGCTATGGTGACTGGCGCCTGCAGCGATCCTGTAATAAATGGCACATGAGGCGGGTGCCGCAGAATAAACGGTCGCCCAGTAAAAATGAGGACGGCGTGAGCGAGGAACAATCGGAACAATCGGCGGGCGACGGACGGCCGTTCAGCTTGAAGCGTCTATGGCCACTTGCCGTTTTGGTTGTCGGCTTCACGCTTTTTTTCCTAACCGGTCTCGACCAATATTTCAGCTTCGAGGCACTACGCGAACACAGGGCCTGGCTGCTGGAGCAAGTCGAGTACCATGCTGCGACGACCGTTGCCGCTTATGTGTTGATTTACATTGTCTCTGTCGCCTTCTCGCTACCCGGTGGCGCAATTCTGACCATCATCGGAGGCTTCCTGTTCGGCCAGGTTCTCGGTGTAACCTATGTCGTGTTTGCCGCAACGATCGGCGCAACCGCCCTTTTCCTCATCGCGAAGACGACCCTAGGCGACGCGTTGGAGGCGCGCATGGGGCCATGGCTGAAGAAAATGGAAAAAGGATTTCAGGAGAACGCGTTCAACTACCTTTTGGTGATGCGGCTGATCCCGATATTCCCTTTCTTTGTCGTCAATCTCGTGCCCGCGTTCCTTGGCGTTCGGCTGAAAACCTATTTCTTCGCAACCGTGCTCGGCATCGTCCCGGGAACTTTTGTTTTTGTCCAGGTTGGTGCCGGGCTCGGAAGCATTTTTGAAAGCGGTGAAACGTTTACACCGGCCAGCGTATTTACGACCGATATTGTTCTTGCGCTCGTCGGTCTGGCAATATTGTCGCTACTCCCGATCCTGTATAAGAAACTCAAGGGAAACAGGCGTTCGTAAATCCTTCGGCAAACGTGCTCTGGAGACCGATGATGACCTCGCTCCTTAGCGTCGAACTCCCGGACAAACAGCGGCCATCGCGGTAGCGTTGCGATGCAGAGCCTTTCGGCGCGCCTTCTCGTGCTTACCATCTTCTTCGTCATGCTTGCCGAAGTCCTGATTTTCGTGCCGTCGGTCGCGCGGTTCCGAGTCTCCTGGCTGAACGAGAAACTGAGCGCTGGTCATCTGGCTATTTTGACCCTCGACGTCGCGCCGAAGGACTTGGTCAGCGACCGCCTTCGCGAGGAATTGCTCGCGCATGTCGGCGTCTATGGCATCAATGTACGCCGCGGCGGTGCGAAACTGATCTTGTCGCGCGAAGCGCCGCCACCGGTCCAGGGCACTGTCGATTTGGGCGACCAGTCGTTGCCCAAACTCGTCATGGACGCGATGGCCGTCCTGACGCGAACCGAGGATCGGGTCCTACGGGTGACCGGCCCCTCTCCCAAGGATCCCAACATCGTCATCGAAGTGGTTACGGAAGAACGGCCGCTCCGGATCGCCATCGTCGATTTCGCATGGCGAATTCTCGCCCTCTCCCTGGTCATTTCGCTGATCACCGCCACGCTGGTGTTTCTGACGCTGCAATGGATGCTGGTCCGGCCGATGCGGAAAATTACCGACAGCATGACGTCGTTCCGCGAGGATCCCGAAGATGCGAAACGCATCTTTGTGCCGTCCGAACGGGCTGATGAAATCGGCGTGGCGCAGCGGGAACTCACCAACATGCAGGGTGCGCTACGCGCCGCGCTGCAACAAAAAGCGCATCTTGCGGCATTGGGAACAGCCGTCGCGAAGATCAATCACGATTTGCGAGGTATCCTATCGTCCGCGCTCGTGGTGTCCGATCGGCTCGAAGGCAGCGAGGATCCGGATGTACGGCGGGTCACGCCAACCTTGATTTCGGCAATCGATCGTGCGGTCGGGCTTTGCAGTGACACACTCGACTACGTCCGGCACGAACAATCCGCCTTTAAGCGGGATAGGGTCGCCCTCGCGCCACTTGTTGCGGATATCGCCGAAGGAATAGCCGCGACCACCGGGACCGAAACGGAGATCCAAAACCAGGTCAATAACGGACTGGAAGTCGATGTCGACCGGGATCAATTGTTTCGAGTCCTGACGAATCTGACGCGCAACGCCGCCGAGGCGGGCGCTGGTCACATAAGCGTCAGCGCAGAGAAGTGCGGCGACATGGTCGAAATCGCAATTCGCGACGACGGGCCCGGCTTGCCGCCCCGGGCGCGCGAAAAACTCTTTCAGCCCTTCGAAGGCTCCGTCCGCGCGGGCGGTACGGGCCTTGGTTTGGCGATCGCGCGCGAACTGGCACGCAACCATGGCGGCGATTTAGCGCTTGTCGACTCCGGCGAAAGCGGAACGGAGTTCCGGCTGACATTGCCCGCCTCGTGAGCCAACGTACACAGCTGTTCACATCGCGGTGAAAAACCGCCCTTCCGGCGGTCGCGTTTCCTACATTAAGGGCACCCCCCGAACGGCCGCGGACGGTCGCCGGCACGAGGAACACCCTTCCGAGTGCAAGCGGCCGTCCGCATCGTTTGCGTATTAATTGAGTTGCAGCGTAATGCTTTTCAGGTAAGCCGTTTCCGGCAGCGCGGGGTGCACCGGGTGGTCCGGTCCGGCCCCGGCGGCCCGCAATATGCGGCCCGACCGGCCGGCATCCGCCAATCCCTGTCGCACCAAATCGCCAAACGCACCTGCCGCGACATTGTGCGAGCACGATGCGACGAACAAAATACCCTCCGGCGCAACCAACCGCGCGGCGAGTCGCGTCATCTTGCGGTAGGCGCGGCTGCCGCGGTGAAGGTCCTTCTTCGACTTCACGAAGGCCGGCGGATCGGCGACGACTACATCGAAACGCGCCTCTTCCGTATGCATCCGCTCCATTTCCGTAAAGGCATCCTGCTTCACGAAGCGGCACCGCTCGGCGACTCCGTTCAACGTCGCCGATTGCGCAGCGCTTTCCAGGGCAGCCGCCGAGCGGTCGACGAGAAATGCCTGCGCGGCGCCCGCCAACAGCGCCTGGATCGCAAAACCACCGCCGTAAGCGTAGAAGTCGATCAACCTGGCACCGCGCGACAGCGAGGCGACGAACGCCCGGTTTTCCCGTTGATCGTAGAACCACCCGGTCTTCTGACCGTGCGTGAGATTTGCCACGAAGGCGGCATCGTTTTCGCGCAATGTCGCCGGAACGCCGCTCTCGCCGCGTACCGTCACGACCTCCAGACCTAAATTTTCCTGCAACCGGCTTTGCGAGTCGTTGCGGAGCACAATGGTCCGCGGCGAGACGATCCCGTCGAGCGCTTCGAATATCGCGTCCCGTCGAACATCCATTCCCGCGGTATTGCACTGCACGACCACGGCATCGCCGTATCGATCGATAACGAGGCCGGGCAGACCGTCGGATTCCGCATGAACGAGGCGATAATACGGCGCCGAAAAGAGCCGGTCGCGCAGCGCAACGGCACGGCGAATTTGATCGGTAAAAAAGGCCGCATCAACTTTCGCGTCGCCCGCGGCGTCGAGGAGCCGGCCGGCGACCAGCGAATGCTGATTGAACAGCGCCGTTCCATACGTCTCGCCATTGTCGCCGACGATGGTGACCGCCGCACCCGGTTCTAAAGGCGGCGCATCGTCGCGCTTCGCCACTTCGTTCGAGAATATCCAAGGGTGGCCGGATTTCAGGCGTTTGTGCCGCCCCGGCAGGAGTTTGACGATCGGATTCATGGGGCGAGATTACGGGAGTAGACCGCAAACGCCCACCGCAATCTGCCGAAACCAAATTTCATTGTGCTCTGCAGCATTCGAGGTATTGTGCCCGCCGCCCGTTCCGGGCAAAGTTCAATAGCTGGAACGGCTTGCGTCCTGGTAGATGATAAATCATGGATGATGACCATGCGGACCGCTGAGAAAAGCAAGGCGAAAACATTAGAGGTTGTCCGAGACGTCGCGAGTCTGCGCACCAAGGTCCGGGAATGGCGCCGGCGGGACGAAACTGTCGGTCTCATCCCGACGATGGGGGCGTTGCATGAAGGGCATCTGGCGCTGGTCGAGGCCGCGCTGCGGGACTGCAACCATGCGGTGACGACCATCTTCGTCAACCCGACCCAATTCGCGCCGAACGAAGATTTCGAGGCCTATCCGCGGGACGAGGGTGACGATCTCGCAAAGTTGGAGGCGTTGTCCGCCGATCTCGCATTCGTGCCGCCGGTCAACGAGATGTATGCCGGCGGTTTCTCGACAAGCGTCGCAGTTTCCGGCTTGACGGAAGGGCTGTGCGGCGCCAGCCGCCCGCATTTCTTCGGCGGCGTCGCGACGGTGGTGAGCAAACTGCTGCTCCAGGCGCTGCCCGATCGCGCCTATTTCGGCGAGAAGGATTATCAGCAGCTTCAAGTCGTCACCCGCATGGCGCGCGATCTCGACATTCCCGTGGAAATCGTCGGCGTTCCGACCATACGCGAGGCGGATGGTTTGGCGATGGCATCACGCAACTGGTACCTCTCACCGGAGGAACGCGCCATCGCACCGACCTTGTACAAAGTCATTTGCGGCATCGCGGCCAAGCTGGAGAAAGGCGAAGCCAGTGCGCCGGCGATCGCGCAAGGACTGACAAGGTTGCAGGATGCCGGGTTTGGTCCGATTGACTATATCGCGGTGTGCGATGCTGTCTCGCTGGAGCCGCTCGACCATGCCGACCGGCCGGCCCGGGTGTTGGCCGCCGCGTATCTGGGGCGCACCCGCCTGATCGACAACGTCGCCGCGGGATAATACCAACGAGGGTCGATATAACTTACAGCGTTAGCCGCGGGTGCCGGAAATCGGCGCCGCGTACGCGAGTTCGACGTCCCACGGAAACAGGATCCACGTGTCCTGGCTGACCTCGGTCACGAAAGTATCGACCAGCGGCCGGCCCGCCGGCTTGGCGTAAATCGTGGCGAAATGCGCTTGCGGCAGCATATTGCGCACCTCCCGCGCCGTGCGGCCCGTATCGACCAGATCGTCGACGATCAACCAGCCCGTCCCGTCGCCATCGACCGGCTTGAGGATTTTGACGTTGCCATGGTCCTTGTGCTCGTAGGATGCGATGCACACCGTATCCACCAATCGGACGTCGAGTTCGCGGGCCACGATCGCCGCCGGCACGAGACCGCCGCGAGTCACCGCGACGATACCTTCGAACGGCCCGATATCGAGCAACCGCCAGGCGAGCGCCCGCGCGTTGCGATGCAGCTCCTCCCACGAAACCGGAAAATCCTTCGGCGACGTCATGCCGATTGCCCCGTCGGCTCGACCAGTACGCAGCCGGCGATGCGCCAGCTCCCGTCCGGTTGCCGTGCCATCATATAGAGTGCCAGCACCTGCTTGCCGTCGGGTCCCGTGAACAACACGCGCTGCACCAGGCGCCCGTCCTTTTCTAACAGATCGAGATACGTGACGTCGCGCGGCCGGTAGACCGGCGCATAGGCTTCCGCGACCATCCGCAGGAAATTCGCCGGCGTTCCGAACATCGCCTGAATTTCAGGACTGGCAATGGCGAATGCCGCAGGCGCATCATCCCGCTGAAACGCCTCTAGCTGCGCGCCGATGACGTCGAAGACACCCGCACGCCGGGCGTCTTCGGCCTGCACCGGGAACACCGGAAGGAAAATCGCCAAACCGAGGGTAATGAATTTCACCCGCATCGGCCGGTCCTCTATCGCAACGTTATCGGACGTATATCTGGACTTCGTTGGATTCCACATCCTGGCTGGCGCGCGACGAAAGCTTCACGCGGTTCGCCGGCAGCCCCATATCGGCGAGGGTGCGCAGTACGCTTTCCGCGTTCCGTTTGCTTTGCGTGCTGTTCAGCGCGGCCTGTGCCGGACTGCCCCGTTTCGGGCTAACGGCGACCAGATCGAACGAGGCATTCGGCTTGCGTTCCAGCGCACGGCTTACCGCATTGTACAGCGCCTGCTGGTACTGGATGTTGGGCCGATCGAACCGGATCACCACGAGCGGCCGCTCGCCAACCGCCGGTCCCGTCGATTGCGCCGTCGCACTCGCCAGTGCCTGGCTTTGCGCGAAGGCCCGGTTGACCAAGCTGGTGCCGTATAGCTCGCCATTCTTCACCGCGAGCGACATGGTCGTCAGGTTGCGGCGTTCGTTCCCCACATAAGTGGTCTGCCGCGACACATCCTCGCTAAGCTCGTTCAGCAGCCGGTCGATCAGCACGACAGTGCGGTTGACCTCGTCCTCGAGAACGCGAAGCTGGCGATGATCCTCGTCGACGGCGCCGCTCAGCGCATAGGTGGCGCGGACGCTATCGAGCAGCCAGGCCGCCAGACCGGCTTCGCCGGCCGCATCGTTCGACAGCTTGTCCATCCGGCCGAGGATTTCGCCGATCCCTTCCAGCTTCTGCTGCGCTTCGTTCCATTGCTTCACCAATACCGGATTGCCCGGGGTCGTACCGACCTGGAGCTTGGAATTCATCGCCGCGACGACGACGTGGTACCGCCGCGAGGTATCGATATTCTGCGAGGTGATCTGCGTCATGCGCTTGTTCAAGTCGCCGATCGAGCGCTGCAGTTTGCCAAGGTCGGTGCGCATCTGCGTGACCTTCCGCCCGACGAACGTGCCGGTCGGCTGTCCCGTGGCCGGGGCCGCACCGGCCGCCGCTTGCTGTTGCGGCGCCGTGAAGGTCGGCTCCTTGGGCGCGGCAATATCGATTCGCGTGGGCGGCGGCGCGGTAGCCGGTGTACCAGCGGTCGCAGCTTTCGGCGGACCGGCTGGATCCGATCCGGATAGCGAAGGCCACAGCGTATCTTCGACCCCGCCGCAACCGGCGAGCAAGGCGGCCCCGAACAGAATGGTTGAATATTCGCGTAATTTCATTCGAATACTTAGCCCCGAAAACCCTGTAATTCTACCAATCAAGTCCAAATGTCCAGGCCTTAACTGCTTCCATTTACCATAAACACGGACTTTTCGCTTTTTATTACGCCGATACTAATGGAGGGTCTTGCAACCGACAAGTCGGATTTCCAAATGCACGGCAAGTGCGACGCCGTACCGCGCCAATAGGCACTTGCACCGCAGACAGGCATTGAGTAGTTTCCCTCGCCGCCGGGCCGACCCGGCGCGATGCGCCCGTAGCTCAATTGGATAGAGCGTCTGACTACGGATCAGGAGGTTGGGGATTCGAGTTCTCCCGGGCGCGCCATTGTCTTTAAGAGACGCCAAAACCATTTCTGAAAGCGAGATAGCGGCGGTTCGAGTTCGGTCTCGGAACCCCGGATCTCCTGGTGTTTAGGGTTACCGCTCTGAACTTTCGAGCAGAGTTGCGTCCCATTGAGACCAGAACCCTGTCCGATTTTCCAACGATGTCCCGGCTATTCAGCAATATTGTGATCATAACCGTCGGTGTTTGGCGGCGGGATGCGACGCCCCGGCCTGGCAATGACGACGCAACGCCAGGGCTAGGTTTTTGTCCGCCTGCCGAGCATCGTGAGCCGATGTCGGGGCTGGCCATTCCGTTCTCGATGTGGCAGTGTGCCGGTCATGGCGACGCTGCCGGCACAGGATTTGTCCGTTGATTTGCGCGCGGTCACGGTGCGCCCGACCTGGCGCGCGCAGGAGCACCGGCGCTGGGACCGGCTGGTGGCGGAGCACCACTACCTACCGTTTCACGGCGTCATCGGCAAAGGCCTGCGCCATGTCGCGGTGCACGGCGAGACCTGGCTCGCACTGATCGGCTGGCAGCCCGGC
>JAKZTB010000035.1:0-15497 GCA_047517345.1 Alphaproteobacteria bacterium | reverse complement strand
GTTTAAGGGCGAAGTCACGTTGAGCGATATCGACCCGCCGAACGGCTACCGCATCTCCGGCGAGGGCAAAGGGGGTGCGGCGGGATTCGCCAAGGGCGGCGCGCAAGTAACGCTTAGTGATTCGGAAGACGGCGGGACCGTACTGCATTACACGGTCGACGCCACAGTCGGCGGCAAGCTGGCGCAAATCGGTTCGCGCCTGATCGACGCGACGGCGAAAAAATTGTCGGGCGAATTTTTCGCGGCCTTCGCCGATCACGTCGCCGTGGCGCCCGATGAAGGTCCAGAGTCGGAATCCGAGGGTGCAACAGGGCCGGAAGAGCAATCTGCGCCGGCCGCCGCACGCAACCCCTACGGCCGCCGCTGGAAAGGATACAGTCCGATGACATGGATCAGCGGCGGGGTCTGCCTGGCGATGATTCTATTCGCGGCTTTCAAAATTTTGACGAGCCCGTAAGACCGAGTTTTCTTGACCTGACCGTCACACGAAAGCAAACTCGGCACGTGGGCGGCAGGACTGCTGCCGAACCCACGCGGATAAGCCAATAAACCCCGGCCGGAGAACGATCCAGTCGGGACAGGGAGGGTAGCGAATGCCTGTCACCGTATCCATGACGGTGAACGGCAAGGCAGTCTCGGGGGAAGTCGAACCCCGCACCTTGCTCGTTCAATTCATCCGAGAAAACCTGAGGCTAACCGGCACTCATGTCGGTTGCGATACCAGCCAGTGCGGCGCCTGTGTTGTCCATATCGACGGGACATCGGTAAAGAGCTGCACCGTGCTTGCCATGCAAGCCGAGGGCGCGGAGGTCGAAACCATCGAAAGCCTCGCGACCAACGGCGAATTGCATCCGATGCAGGAAGCATTCCGGCAGAACCACGGATTGCAATGCGGTTTTTGTACGCCGGGCATGGTGATGAGCGCGGTCGATCTCGTGAAGGAGAATCCTGACCCGAGCGAGCAGGAAATTCGCGAGTGGCTGGAAGGCAACATTTGCCGCTGCACCGGCTATCACAACATCGTCAAATCCATAAAGGCCGGCGCGGACGCAATGCGCGGCTAACATCCCGAACAGGGACAGGGAGAGAATGCGATGACCAGCGAGGGAATTGGCGCCTCGGTGCGCCGTAAAGAAGACCAACGCTTTCTAACCGGCAATGGCAACTATCTGGATGATATAAACCGTCCCGGCCAGGCCTATGCCAGCTTCGTGCGCTCGCCGCACGCTCATGCGAAGATCAACGGAATCGATACCTCGAACGCGGAAAGCGCGCCTGGCGTGCTGGCGGTGTTCACCGGCAAGGAGCTGGCGGATGACGGCATCGGCTCGCTGATCTGCGGCTGGGGGATTACCAGTAAGAACGGCGATCCGCACAAGGCCCCAGCGCATCCGGCGCTCGCGGTCGACGCGGTGCGCTATGTCGGCGACGCGGTCGCCATCGTGATCGCGGACACGCTGGAACAGGCCAAGGATGGCGCCGAACAGGTCGCGGTCGATTACGAAGAGCTTCCAGTTGTTGCTTCGACGGCGGACGCGCTGGATGACGGCGGTCCGCAGGTCCATGACGACGCGCCGGGTAATCTCTGCTACGACTGGGAGCTCGGCGACAAGGCTGCGACAGATGCGGCCTTCGAAAGTGCGGCGCATGTCACGCGGATCGAGGTCGTCAACAATCGTCTAATCCCCAACGCGGTCGAACCGCGCGCGGCGATCGGTGAATACGACGCCGGCGGCGACCGCCTGACCCTGTACACCACCAGCCAGAACCCGCATGTGGCGCGTCTCGTGCTGTCGGCCTTCGTCCAGATCGCCCCCGAGCACAAATTGCGGGTCGTCGCGCCCGATGTCGGCGGCGGATTTGGATCCAAAATATTCATCTATGCCGAGGAAACCGTTTGCGTTTGGGCCGCTCGGAAAGTTGGCCGCCCGGTGAAATGGACAGCGGCCCGTACCGAATCGTTCCTAAGCGACGCGCACGGCCGCGACCATGTGTCGCAAGCGGAACTGGCGCTCGACGCGGATGGTAATTTTACCGGCTTGCGAGTCAACACAATCGCCAATATGGGCGCCTACCTGTCGACCTTCGCGACCGCGGTGCCGACCTATTTGTACGCCACCCTGCTGGCTGGCCAGTACACGACGCCGGCGATCTATTGCGGCGTCCAGGCGGTCTTCACCAACACTACGCCGGTCGATGCGCTACGCGGCGCCGGCCGGCCCGAAGCGACCTACATAATCGAACGTCTGGTCGAACAGGCGGCGAAGGAAACGGGAAAAGACCCTGCCGAATTGCGCCGTCAAAACATGATTGGGGCAGACGCCTTCCCCTATCAGACGCCGGTAATCCAGCAATATGATTGCGGCGATTACGGCGCGTCGCTCGACGAAGCGCTGCGCATGGCCGACTATGCCGGTTTCGCGCAGCGGCGCGCCGATTCGGAAGCGCGCGGCATGCGGAGGGGTATCGGCTTTTCATCCTATATCGAGGCTTGCGGCATCGCGCCGTCGGCGGCCGCGGGCTCGCTAGGCGCCGGCGTCGGCCTTTGGGAATCGGGCCAGCTCCGCTTCAATCCAACCGGCAGCGTCACCATTTTCACCGGCTCGCACAGCCATGGCCAAGGCCATGAGACGACCTTCGCACAGATCGTCGCCAGCCGCCTCGGCGTTCCGATCGATAATGTCGAGGTCGTTCACGGCGACACCGACAGAGTCCTGTTTGGTATGGGCACCTACGGGTCGCGTTCGGCGGCCGTCGGTGGGTCGGCCCTTTGCGTAGCGGCGGACAAGATCATCGCGAAAGGCCGCAAGATCGCCGCGCACCTACTCGAAGCGTCGGAGGACGATATCGAGTTCGCGGACGGCAATTTCACTGTCGCCGGCACCGACAAGACCATGAACATCGGCGAGGTCGCCTTCGCCGCCTACGTCCCGCACAACTACCCCGAAGGGCTCGAACCGGGCCTGAACGAAACCGCCTTCTACGATCCGCTCAACTTCTCGTTCCCGGCCGGCACGCATATCTGCGAGGTCGAAGTCGACCCCGATACCGGCGAAGTCGAGATCGTCAATTACACGGCAGTGGACGATTTCGGCACGGTCATCAACCCGATGATCGTCGAGGGCCAGGTCCATGGCGGGGTCGCACACGGCATCGGCCAGGCGCTGCTCGAGGGCTGCGTCTACGACGACTCCGGCCAGCTCGTAACCGGGTCGTTCATGGACTACACCATGCCGCGCGCGGACAGCGTGCCGAGCATCGATGTCGGCCTGACCGAAACACCATCCCCTTTGAACCCGCTGGGCGTCAAGGGATGCGGCGAAGCGGGCGCCATCGCGGCGCCGGCGGCAACGATCAACGCGGTTGTCGATGCGCTCTGGGATCTGGGCGTGCGCAGCGTGCCCATGCCGGCAACTGCATCCAGCGTATGGCAATCCATCCAAAGCGCCGCGGCAGCGGCCGAGTAAGGAGGGAAGATAATGTATGAATTCGACTATAAGCGGCCGGTCTCCGTTGCCGATGCGGTCAGCGCTTTGCAAGCGGCGGAAGACGGTACGTTGCTGGCCGGCGGCCACACGCTGCTGCCGACTTTGAAACAACGCCTGGCGCGTCCGTCCGACCTGATCGACATCTCGCAGATCGGCGAGTTGAGCGGTATCAGCGTCGACGGCGACACGGTGACCGTCGGGGCCACGACGACCCATGGCGAAGTTGCCGGGTCCGACGCGGTCCGCGGCGCGATCCCGGCGTTGGCCGATCTCGCCGGCATAATTGGCGATCCTCAGGTCCGCCACCGCGGCACCTTCGGCGGCTCGATCGCCAATAACGATCCGGCAGCCGACTATCCCGGCGCGGTTCTCGGCCTGGGCGCCACGGTGGTCACCAACAGCCGCGAAATTTCTGCGGACGACTTCTTCCAAGGCCTGTTCGAAACCGCGCTCGCCGACGATGAGATCATCACGGCGGTCCGATTTCCGAAGCCGGAGAAGGCCTGCTATATGAAGTTCGCGCAGCCGGCAAGCCGGTTCTCGCTGGTCGGCGCCTTCGTGGCCAAGACGTCGGGCGGCGTTCGCGTCGCGGTCACCGGCGCCGGACAGGGAGGCGTCTTCCGCATGACGGCGATGGAGCAGGCGCTCGACGCAAACTTCTCGGCCGACGCGATCGCCAGCATCGCGGTGCCGGATGCCGACCTCAACTCCGACATCCATGGCAGCGCCGAATATCGCGCCCATTTGGTCGGCGTCATGGCGAGGCGCGCGGTCGCCGCCTGCGGCTGACGGCTTAATCGAGTTCGGATACGGCGAAGCGCTTCGGCGCCTCGCCGTTTTCGTATCGCCGCCACATTTCTTCATACGAGCGCTCAAGATCGCGGGCAAACCGGCGCGTATCGAAAAGCGGCGATTGCAACCGTAACCGAGCTGTTTTTGCTCGCATTGAGGCGATGCGGTCCGGCGACCGCGCGAGATCGCACACTAGAATCTTATAGGAGTCGAGCGTCTCCGTAATCAGCTCCGGCAGGCCGAATGCGGTCAGCAGGCTGGCGGAGACACGAGAGGCGAAGTGAATACCTTTCAGGGTGACGACCGGCACGCCGGCCCAAAGCATGTCGCTTGTCGTCGTGTGGCCGTTGTAGATACGGGTATCCAGCGCCAAATCAGCTAGACCGGCTCGGTTCAAATGCTGTTCTTTCGGCAGCAAATCGGCGAATTTCAATCGTTCCGGCGCAACGCCGGCATCCGATGCTTCTCGTCGAAAATTTTCAACCGCCAGAGAATTGTTCGGTAGCAGCCAAAGGACCGATCCCGGAATATCGCGAAGCAACGCCATCCAGGCCGCGAACATGACAGGTTCCAACTTATAGGTATTGTTGAACGAAGCGAGCACGAGCGCGTCTTCCGGCAGGCCTACTTCGGCGCGAGAAATCGAGGTGTCGGCAATAATCTGCTCTCGATTGTTCACCTGATAACAATGCGGCAAGACGGCGAAGGCTTCGCTGTAGGCGCCTGCGGTATCCGGCGGCGTTACGATATCGTCTGTCAGAATGTAGTCGAAAAATTCCGCCCCGCTCGTCCCGGGAAAACCAAGCCACGCGACCTGCACCGGGGCCGGCCGCATGGCCGCGATATCGAGCCGGTTCTGCCGCGTGTAACCCTTGAGGTCGACCAGGATGTCGATGCCGTCGTCGTGTATGCGGCGCGCGGCGGCAATCGCGTCCATCGCGGCGATATCGATAAAACTGTCGCAATCCGCTTGAATGCGCCGTCGGAAGTCGCTGCCATCATCGGGACCGCAGGAATAAGCATGGACCGTGACATTCGACCTGTCATGCGCGCCGAACAGGCCCACCATGAGATGCGCCGTCGCGTGATCGTGAAAGTCGGTCGACAGGTAACCGACCCTTATTTGCCCTCGATTTCGCGCGCCGTACCCGAAGCTGACACCCCACGCCGCAACCCGTCGCGATTGCTCGGTGCTCCACGACTGCGCGACGTCGTAATTCCGCTTTGGATCGGTCGAATGGGTAATGTTCAGAAACGGGTCTTCGACCGGCGACGCGCCCGCCGCAAGAGCCGCCCCGGTCATGTCGTCGACCTGCGCTGATAGTGAATCGAAGTCGCGCCAGTCGCATACAGTCTGCATCGCCGCGAACAGACCGACCGCCGCGGAGTTTTCCTTTGGCTGCAACGCCAAGGACTCACGATACGACGTTATGGTCTCTGTAATTCGTCCGCACAGTTGCAGGCAAGCCGCCAGATGATTGCGCGCCAACACGTTGTCCGGCGCGAACGTAACCGCCTTTTCGAAAGTCTCGACCGCTGCAGCCGGCCCCTTCTCCGTCTGGAGAAGCGTCCCGAGTGCCAGCAGATCGGCGATGTCCAGGGGAGATTGGGCGTGAATTCGCTCGTAAGCCGAGATCGCATCTGCCATGCGCCCAACTTGCCGGTACTTCTTCGCCAGGTGCCGTAACGATTGAAAATCACCCGGATCGATCGACGCCGCCTGCTCGAATGCGGCAATCGCTTCAGCCGCATCGCCATGCTCGGCGAGCACCGCACCAAAAGTCGCCTGGTAGTTCGCATTATCCGGGTCGAGAGAGGCTGCCACGCGAAGCAGATCGAGCGCGTGCGTCGGCTGCCCGCGTTGAAACGCGATCAGACCGCGCAAGAACGTCGCCGCCGCGTTTTGGGTATCGAGGTCGAGAATTTCGCGGCAGATCGCGTCCGCTTCCGTCAGACGCCCAACCTCGACGAACTGAACCGCCTGTTGCAACCGCGCTGCTGCGTCGACCATGTCTTGCCAAACGCCTGTGGAGTGGAACCAAACGGGTCGCCGCCGGGACGGGGATTCCGTATTGTCAAAGTAATGGACGATGAAGCCGCCACGCAACAGCCCGCCGCGCGACCCCACCGATGGATCCGCGCCATCCTGGCATTCGGCATCCTCCTCCTGGTCGGCGCAGCCGTCATCTGGGGCCAGCGACTGGCGATCGCCGAGTTCGCCCTGTCAAAATTCGCCGCGAACGCCGGCGTCGATCCGGTCGACTTCATGGTCACGCGGCTGGATTTCGACGGCGCGTCGATCGCCGACATAACGATCGGTGGCGAAGGCGGTCAGCGTATTGCGAGTATCGATACCGCATATACGCTGGGCGGTTTGTGGCGCGGTACCATCGATCGTGCAACCGTCAGCGATGCGCATCTGCGAGGAACGGTCGGTCCGGACGGCCCGGTCTTCGCCGGGATCCCTCTGCCCACTGCAACGGATTCAGAAAAACAGATTACGATCCCGGTCCGCGTGCTGAAATTCGAGACGGTGCGGCTGTATCTCAAAACCCCACAGGGTGATATCGCATTAACCGCAAGCGGCAGCCTCGCAACACCGGACGGCCGGACGAGCGATTTTTCCGGAAAATTCACGCTCGAAAGCGAAATCGGGAATTTCGAAGGAAACCTATCGGCGACACGGCTTCCCTCAGGTGAGACCTTCGGACTGGCAAAACTTCTCGACGGGCAGGTATCGGCCGGATCGTTGCGTGCAACCGGTATCCGCGGTGCGGTTCAATTTCTCAGCTTGGCGGAACGCGCTTTCGATGTGGATGCGAACATTGAGATCGTGGAACTGAGGGCAATGGGTGAAACCTTCAGCGATACCCATTTGAGTATCGGCGCTCGCCCGCTAGCAGGGTCGAATAAAGCTATCGCGCTGGAAGTGACGTTGACCGGTGAGCCGGGGACCATTGACGTCGCCGGAAATCTCACGCGCTCCGATACGGGCGACTTCGCCGCCGCGGCCGCTTTCGCCTTCGATCTCGCGCGAAACGGCTTGCGGGCCGAAGCGACAGGCAAGTCGACCGTCACATTAGCATCCGCTGGTCAATTTGCGGCCACCATAAAATTCGACAGGGGCACCCTCGCACGCGAAGGAAACCAGGTTTCAGGGATCGCAGGGTCGGCAAGAGTCGACCGCCAACCCAACGGTGAATTTCAAGGCGACGTCTCGCTAACGTTCCAAAAATTCAGCGCCCTCGGACTATCCGGCCAACCCGGTACGGTTTCGGCGCGATTGGACAACACCGCCGTGAATGTGGATGTAAATCTCGCTTGGGAGGGCGGCGCCCTATCCGTCGCTGCAAACGGTCCCCGAGACGGTCCGATCGAATACTCGACCAAGGGACAATTGGCCTCGGTTCAGGCTTTAACCCATCTGGCCGACGGCTTCGAGGCGCAAGGCACCGCATCCTTTTCGTTCGACGGATCGCTGCGTACGCCCCTTGCCGCGCTCCGAAAAATTGCATCCGACCCGTTGGCAATTTTTCGCGATCTCGAAATGCGCGGTTGGTTCGAAGGCGAACTCGAAGGCCTGACTGTTCCGAATACGGTTCATGACGGGGCGGTAACCGGCCGCACCGAAATTTCAAAGGATCCGAGCGGTTGGCAGTTCGCAACACAGGAGTTGCATCTTGTCTTCAGCGCGCTCGACAGCGGTTTTCTCCATGTACTGCCGAAAGCGGCTAAACGGCTCCTAACGGGTCCGATCCGCATCAATGTCCATCCCCATGACGGCAAATTCGCCACCGTTCGGATAACGCAATTGGGAAACGGCCATAAAGTCGACGCGAATGCTGCCGTCCAAATCAAAACCAAGGACATCGACATAGCCGTACAGGGCAAGCTCAATGCGTAAATCGATCTACAAGGACGCCTCCGATCGCTCAATTCGACCCGCCTGGCGATCGAACTGAAAACCCAGAACCCGGACCCTCGGAAAGGTGCGGCGCAACTCACGCTACTTGACCTGCAGTTCGAAGAAGATCGGCTTGGCAGCGCGTTCGGCCTCCGCGGTTCTTTCGACGGAACGGTGGATGATCTGCTTGCCCCGGTGAATGCGACAGGCACCCTATCCGGCAGCATCGCGTTGAACGGCGACATCCTTTCGGTTTCAGTCAAACCAAAAGGGCAACTGTCGATCGACAGGATCGAACTTCCGAACAAATTCGAAATAAAAGGTCCTTTGACCGCGAAGCTCACGGCACCCTCGTACGCCCAAATCGATATCGCGAAAGGCCTGCCATCACTTACCTACGAGGCGAAATTCGTTGTCGCCGAAAACCGAATGAATGCGAAGGCCGGTGACAATTGGATAGAAGCGTCGCTATCCGAAATACCGATTACGGTGACAGGAAACGGCGACGCGCATCACATCGACATGAATGTCGCATCGATCGAATTTCCAAAGCACAAAATGCGCGCCGCCGGTATCGACGTCGACCTCGCTCTTTCCAAAAATCTTGCCGCATCGTTGAATATCAAGGAGATCAAGCACCAAGGCGTACCCTCGTATTTCGTACCGTTGCGCCTCACCGCTACAGCGCACGGCAATCGCGACAGATTGGCTTTCGACGGCCGCCTGTTCGATCCCCCTGAGCGAATATCCGTAAATTTATCGGGCCATCTTGAGTCGGGACACGATCGTGGGGAGTTGACCGTCGACTCGCGGAAACTGGTTTTCCTGCCCACCGTCCTGCAACCGGCGCAGCTTTTCCCGATCCTGGGCCGAACCTTGCGCGAAGTCGACGGCGAGATCGATGCGCTGGCGAAAATCTCCTGGCAAGGCGAGTCGGTCGACTCGTCGTTGGACCTTCTGGTCAACGCCAGTCTGATTAAAGCGGACGAGTTTACCTTCGAAAACGTTGCCTCTGTGGTCCGCTTCGACAGCCTGTTCCCGCTGTCGACACACGCAAAGCAGGAAGTCAACATCGGCCTGTTGGATGTCGGACTTCCGATGCTCAACGGACGATTGGAATTCAAGCTCGAACGTGACGGGAGCATCCGTGCGGCGCTGCGTGAACTCGACTTTTTCGGCGGCCGGATCGAAACGCAGGAGTTTACGATACCGAAAACGTTCGACGGTTTTACTGTCCCGCTTCAGGTAAACGGTGTGGCGTTGGAAAATTTGCTGGCGTTGGCTCAGTCTGGCGATTTGACCGCGACGGGAACTTTGAACGGGAGCATTCCCGTTGCCATCGAGAACGGCAAGGTTGCGGTGCGGAACGGTATCCTTGAAAGCTCACCTGGCGGCGGGTCGATTCGTTATCGACCGACAGCCGTCGGGCCGTCGCTCGCGGACGCAAATGAAGGTATGAAGCTGTTCCTTCAGATCGTCGAAGATTTCCAATACGACAAGGTGATGGTAACGTTGGACGAGGATGAATTGGGCGAAGTCGCGTTCGGCTTCAAGATTCAAGGTCGCAATCAGGCGGTCTATAAGGGTTTCCCTGTGGAACTGAACGTGTCGATGGATGGTCCGCTACGCAAAATCCTCAGCCAGGGCCTGAAAACCTACAAACACCCGGAACGCATATTGTCGGATGCGCCGCTTCGAAGACGCGCCATGAGCAATTCGAAAACCTAGCAATTCCGACGAAAAATCGTCATATTCAAGACATGAAAACAACTTCCAAACGATGGGCATGGCAGGGCTGTGTCATGGCATGCGCCATAGGTGTCGCCACAGGCTGCACACCAGAGGTACGAATCCGCGCGCCGGAAAAGCCCATCGTGATCAACCTCAACATCAAGATCGAACAAGAGATCCGCGTGAGGGTCGAGAAGGAAATCGACGATTTGCTGCTGAAGAACAAGGAACTGTTTTAGCCATGCCGGCCGCGAAAATTTGCCTTGCCGTTTTGACACTCCTATCTACGCTGATTTTCGGTTTCGCCGCTCCGGCGACGGCAGACGCGCTTGACGATGCGTTGCGCAACAGGCAGGTCGGCGAAACGCCGCGCGGTTATATCGCAGCGGTTAAGTCGCCGTCCGGCGCTACCACCCGGCTGGTCAACGATATAAATTCGCGCCGGAGAGCCCAATACAGCGGCATTGCGAAACGCAACAATCTGTCTCTGCAACAAGTCGAATCGCTCGTAGGGTCGAAAATCATTCAGCGCGCACCGGCCGGCACCTACTATCAGGACAACCGCGGATCGTGGCGGCGCAAATAGGGCCACGACGCGACCAAGCAAATTATCTAGAGGCGAAACGCAATGGACCTGCCAAAGTCCGTCGAAGAAACCCATGCGCTGTTGGCCGACGGCAACTACGTCGCCGACCGTAGCCTCGCGACGGCGCTTTACCTTTCGCTCAGCCTGAAGCGGCCGCTGTTCCTGGAAGGCGAAGCTGGGGTCGGCAAAACGGAAATCGCCAAGGTGCTCTCCGAAACGCTCGGCCGCCGTCTCCTGCGCCTGCAGTGCTATGAAGGTCTGGACGCAGCCTCCGCCGTCTACGAATGGAACTATGCGCTTCAGATGGTCGAAATTCGCATGGCGGAAGCGGTCGGAGACCGCGACCGGGCGGCGCTTGAAGGCGATATCTTCTCGAAACGTTTCCTGATCGAGAGACCCCTTCTGCAAGCGCTGGAACCGGCCGCTGCCGGTCCGCCGGTGCTGCTGATCGATGAGTTGGACCGCACGGACGAGCCGTTCGAAGCCTATCTGCTTGAGCTGCTGTCAGACTTCCAGATCACAATCCCGGAAATCGGCACCATCGCCGCCGAGGAACCGCCACTCGTCGTCATCACCTCCAACCGGACCCGCGAAATACACGATGCGCTCAAACGGCGCTGTTTCTATTACTGGGTCGACTATCCCGATGCCGAACGCGAACTAGAAATTCTCGGCGTCAAGGCGCCCGGCGCGTCGGCCGATCTGTCGCGCCAAATCGTAGGCTTCGTGCAGAAGCTGAGAAGTATCGATCTCTTCAAGCTGCCTGGTGTGGCCGAAACGATCGATTGGGCCGATGCGTTGACCCAGCTCGACAAAATGGCCCTCGACCCCGATTGCATCAACGATACCCTCGGCACCTTGCTAAAGTACCAGGACGATATCGCGAAGATCCGAGGCAGCGAAGCGAGCCGGATCCTGAACGAGGTCAATGCCGAATTGGCGGGAGCGGCCGAGTGACCGAACCCGCCGCCGAAGATGGCGGATTGATCGCCGCCAACATCATGCATTTCGGACGCGCGTTGCGGGCCGCGGGCCTATCGGTCGGACCGGGCCGGATATTGGACGCGATCCGCGCCCTGCAAACGACCGGCCTTGAAAGCCGAAGCGATTTCTACTGGACGCTGCACGCAATCTTCGTCAGCCGACGCGACGAGCGGGAGCTGTTCGATCAGGCGTTTCATGTCTTCTGGCGCAATCCGAAGATACTGGAACGCATGATGTCGCTTGTCCTCCCCTCCTTTGGCGACGAGTCGGCAGAGCCCGAAGAAACCCTCTCCCCTCGCGTTGCCGCAGCCTTGGCCGGCAACGAGGCGCCGCTGAACGAAGATATTGAAAAGGAAGCCGAGATCACCTTCGACGCCGCAATGAGTTGGAGCCGCAGCGAGTTGCTCGGCGAGAAAGATTTCGAAAAGATGACCGCGGATGAGGTCGCGGCCGCGCACCGCGCCATACGGAACATGCGCTTGCCGATCGAGGACGTCCCGACCCGCCGCTTCCGGCGCGACCCGACGGGCCCGAAGATCGATTTGCGCGCGACGATGCGCGCCGCGCTTCGCGACGGCGGCGACACCATTCCGCTGATTAGGCGGGATCGGCGAAAACGGCTTCCTCCCTTGGTGATCCTGTGCGATATCTCCGGATCGATGGATCGTTACGCGCGCATGCTGATCCACTTCATGCATGCCGTCACCAACGACCGCGACCGGGTGCACACATTCCTGTTCGGCACGCATCTGACAAATGTGACCCGGTATCTGCGCAGCAAGGATATCGACGTCGCGCTGGAAAAGGTCGCCGAGGGCGTGACAGATTGGTCCGGTGGCACAAGAATCGGGGCTTGCCTGCACGATTTCAACAAGCACTGGTCACGTCGCGTGCTGGGCCAAGGTGCGGTCGTGTTGTTCATTTCGGACGGGCTCGACCGCAACGCCGGCGAAGGCGTCGCCGCGGAGATGCGGCGCTTGCAGAATTCCTGCCGCCGGCTGATCTGGCTCAACCCACTCTTGCGCTACGAGCGGTTCGAGCCCAAATCATTGGGTGTGAAGGCGTTGCTGCCTTTTGTCGACGACTTCCGCCCGGTCCATAATCTCAATAGCTTGACGGAACTGGCCGACGCGCTGAACCGGACCGGACCACGGGACAGCGCAGAAATGGCCGAATGGCGCGGGAGGGCCGCATGACAGATTCACAGATGCTCGACCATGACGACGTGCTGGTGCACGCCGCAGCCTGGAAAGAAGGCGGTAGTAACGTTGCGCTCGCGACCGTCGTCACGACATGGGGTTCATCGCCGCGCCCCGTCGGCAGCCGGCTGGCGATCCGCGGCGACGGGCAGTTCATCGGTTCCGTCTCCGGCGGCTGCATAGAAGGTGCGGTGGTTACGGAGGCGCTCGACGCTATCGAGGACGGCGAAACCCGCGTGCTGGATTTCGGCGTGACAGACGAAATGGCCTGGGAAGTCGGGCTAGCGTGCGGCGGCGAGATATCCATCTTCGTTGAGCGGCTCGACTGATCCGACAGGCCGACGTATTTTCGAGAGACGATATGAAACTGACCGATCTCAACACCCTCAACGACGCCCGCAAGTCGGGTAAATCGGCGCTACTTTTCAGCGACCTCGACAGTGGGGCGCAGACGCTCACCATTGAGGGCGAAGGCGCAGGCGCACTCGAATTGACCACGGCGATGCTCGACGCAGCCGAAAATGCGCGCAAGCAAGATCGCGGCCGCACGGTCGAGATCGATGACCGCCGTATCTTCATTCAGGTCTTCAATCCGGCACGGCGGTTGATCATTGTCGGCGCGGTTCATATTGCGCAGCCGCTGGTTCCGATGGCGCGCCTCGCCGGCTACGATGTCACCGTCATCGATCCGCGCGGCGCTTGGGCGACTCCCGAGCGGTTCCCGGACATCGATATTGACAGCCGCTGGCCCGACGAAGCGCTTGAAGATCTGAACCCCGATATCCGCACCGCCATCGTAACTTTGACCCACGATCCGAAGCTGGACGACCCCGCCTTGACGGTCGCGCTGCGGTCGAAAGCATTCTACATCGGGGCGCTCGGCGGCCGAAAAACCGCCGGCAAGAGGGTCGAACGACTGACCGAAGCCGGTTTCGGGCCGGAAGATTTCGCCCGGATTCGAGGTCCGGTCGGGCTCGACATCGGCGCGGTGTCGCCGGCTGAAATCGCCGTGTCGATCGTCGGTCAGATTACCGAGACACTGCATCGCCCGGAGCGCGCGGCAGCATGAAATTCGGCGATACGCCGCTCGATGAGGCCGTAGGCGCCATTCTCGCGCACAGCGTCCGGACCGGCAGCGTTACATTCAAAAAGGGGCGCGTTTTGGCAGCGGCCGATATCGACGCGTTGCGCGACGCGAAAATCGCCTCCATCGTGGCGGCCCGGCTCGAAGCCGACGATGTCGGGGAAGACGAAGCGGCGGCGCGCATCGCAAAGGCGGTCGCCGGTGAGAATCTTGAAATTTCCGCCGCCTTTACGGGGCGGGTCAACCTTTACGCCGAGACCGCGGGGCTGGTCGATTACGACCCCTTGCAGCTCGATCAGATCAATATGGTCGACGAGTCGGCAACCGTGGCGCTGCTACCGCCTTTCGCGCCGGTCGTCCCGCGGCAAATGGTTGCGACCGTTAAAATCATTCCCTTCGCCGCGCCCGATGTCGTGGTCTCGTCTTGCGAAATGCTGGCGCAAGACGGGCTGGTCCAGGTTGCACCCTACCGCGCGAGGCCGGTCGGACTGGTACAAACGAGTTTGCCCGGCACCAAGGATAAAGTGCTGGACAAGACAAGCCAGGTGCTGGGCGCCCGCATCGAAGCATTAAGCGGAAACATCAAAGCCGAGCGACGCTGCAACCACACGACGGACGCGATCAGAACTGAAATCGATGCCTTGCTGGCGGACGGTTGCGAGATGGTGCTGGTTGCCGGTGCGTCCGCCATAACCGATCGACGCGACGTCATTCCCGCAGCGATCGTGGCGTCGGGCGGTACCGTCGATCATTTCGGCATGCCGGTCGATCCAGGCAATTTGATGCTGCTGGGTTATACCGGCCGCGTGCCGGTGCTGGGCCTTCCCGGTTGTGCACGCTCGCCGAAACTGAACGGCGTCGACTGGGTCTTGCAACGCCTGTTCGCGGACATCGCGATAACGGGACAGGACGTTATGGCGATGGGGCCCGGTGGCTTGCTCAAGGAGAGTCCGGCCCGCCCCCTACCCCGAGCCGAAGCGACCGCGATAGCGGTTCCGAGCGCCCCGAAAATCGCCGCACTCATTCTGGCCGCCGGCCAATCCCGGCGCATGGGTCCCGCGAACAAGCTGCTCGCCGACATTGACGGCAAACCCATGGTGGCTCGGGTCGCCGAAGCGGTCGCCGCGTCACGCGCGGCCCCGGTCGTTGCCGTCGTCGGGCACCAGGCGGACCAGGTGCAGACGGCGCTCGCCGATGCGGACATCACTATCGCCAATAATCCGAACTTCGCGGACGGCCTGAGCACGTCCCTCATTGCCGGACTCGACGCCCTACCCGACGATGTCGACGGCGCCGTCATCTGCCTCGGCGATATGCCGAGAGTCGACGCGCGCTTCATCGATAAACTGATCGCAGCTTTCGATCCGCTGGAGGGACGAGCGATTTGCGTGCCCACCTTCAACGGAAAGCATGGGAATCCCATCCTGTTGGCGCGGCGATTCTTCAACGAAATGCGCGAAATTACCGGCGACCGGGGCGCGCGCCATCTGATCGACGGCTATCACGAACTGACCTGTGAAGTGGAAATATCTGAAGACGGTGTCCTCGTCGACATCGATACGCCGAAAGCGTTAGAGGCCCTGAAGGCCTAATACCAATTTGCATTGATTAGAACCCATGGGCCCATTTTCGGGTTCCGATGGAGATGATCTTCCAGGGTTGCTCAACGAGGTCGTTCCAGGCCTCGCAGCAGATTGCGACGATATTCTCGTAGGATGTGAACACTCGA
>JAKZTB010000034.1:0-4148 GCA_047517345.1 Alphaproteobacteria bacterium | reverse complement strand
GCACTGGGGCAGCCGGCGCAAAGCGGTTCATCCCCGCGCGTGCGGGGAACTCTTGAGGTAGCTCGCTCGCGCTACCGTCCACGACGGTTCATCCCCGCGCGTGCGGGGAACTCTCTTTCTACAAGGGCCTGATAATAAAGGTTTTTTTAGATGTCAAAGAGCGCACCAACTGATCCTAATATGTTCTTGGGTGGTGTGTGAGATGGCTCAAACCGGAAAAAGCTGATCGCCTAATTCCCCTGTTGATCGGCGTCGGACGGTAGAGGCGTAAAACGAACGAGCTTGAGACCGTCCAAATCCGTCGGGATGCGACGATTAATGCCGTAGGTGTCGAAATCATAACCCGCATCGTTGGGTGCCGCCCATGCGATAATGGCGTCGCCTTCGCCGATATGTGCCCTGACTTGTTCCCAGACCATCTCGCGCGTTCGCCGCGAATAATTGCCAACATAAACACCGGCTCTGATCTCCAGCAGCCATACGGCCAGGCGTCCGCGTAGCCTCGGCGGGGCGTTGTTAACCGCGATGACCAACATCGCCGCTCGTCCTCTCAGGAATGGCAACTGGTTGAGCTTCATCCGGCGGCTGTGGAAGCTCCAATCCACCCGCCGTCAGCATTTCTTCGATGCCAGGAACGAGCCTGTTCAGTAGCCCGGTTTTCCGGAAGCTGTCGCGGCAACCGCGCCTGACTTCACCCATCGGATCGCCGACCGCGGGCCGCTTTCCTCGTTGCGCTTCCCCCGCCACCCGGAACGCTATCGGGACCACGGTTTCAAACTTGAACACGTCCGCCACGTCATAGACAAAGGACTGAGGTTTGCCGGTATGCAGAAACCCGATGGCTGGCGCATAGCCTGCCGCCAGAATGGCGGCTTCGGCCAGCCCGTAGAGGCACGCGGTCGCCTGACTAAGACAACTGTTGGGCAAGTCCGCGGCATCCCAATTGCCGGGATCGTACCGCCGCCCCTTCCACTTCACGTCGTACTGCCGGGACAACACCTCGTAGAGACGCTTCACACGCGCGCCCTCGATTCCGCGCAGTTGATCAACGGAGCGACGCTGCGGCGCGGCTTCGCCAAAGCGCATGTCGTACATTTTGCGGACGACATTGAGACGAGCGTTCGGATCGAGTGCCAGACGCGCCTGATGAAGAAGCCGGTCGGCGCGGGCTCCCCCCGGCTGGCCGGCGGAGTAAAGGCGAACGCCCGCCTCACCAATCCAGACCAGAAGGCAACCCACACGTGAGGCAAGCGCGACAGCAGCATGTGAGATGCGCGCGCCGGGCTCCAGCATCAGGCAGGCGAGTCCGCCCACTGGGATGTGCGTGCGCACACCCGTCCGATCGACCACGACGAATGCTCCGTCGAGAACGTCGAGTTGGCCTTTCTCAATGAATAGGATCGAAGCGCGATCCTTGATCGGAATGGGACGGGGCGGCGCAATTCCTGGCATGAGACTATGGCGATCAGACCCTGCGAATAAGCATCAGGCCACCGCCGTAAGCTTTTGCGGCGCCGAATCCGTGCGCGATACCCGACAGGAAAGACGCCGGGTCTTGCACTTCCAACGTTCCGTCAAAGTCCAACATCGAGAACGTCATCACCGCCGACAACCCTTTTCGCGGAATCCTGTGTTGCCGGTAACCGTCGATTCTGACATCGCCCGGTCGAATCGCGAATCCGGCTTTGTTCGCCTGCCGTTCGAGCCAAGCAAAACCATGTTTATGGATAGCGGCGAAACGATGTTCGGCCCGCTCACCGATGGGGCAGGATCGCAACGCGTCCATAACTATGTCGTGCTTGACAGAACGGCTGCGCGAGGAGTCGCGGCGGCGGACTACCGGATTGGCGCGCAGTGAAAAGCGTAGCCGGTCTCCCACCACGAGTGCCGGTGTGAACGGCTTCGGCTCGTCGACATCGAACAATGCGTGTCGATCCACGGGCGGGCGCGCCGACAGGATCAGAAAGGCCCCATTTTGTTCCATCTCACGCCATAGAAAATCGCGGCGCCGCTCCGGCCCGGATGCGAAGAGGGACCAAACGAGATGATGTCCCGAATGTTGCGAATGGCCGTTGCGGCTGGTACCTCCTTGCAACAGCGGCAATAGCGTTGCCACCGAAGCATCACGTCTAAGCCGAGCGCGGGAGAGATAGAGAGGTCTTGTCATCCTTTGCCGCCTTCCGGCTCGACGACACCTTCTAGCCGGTCGGTGAATTGCCAGCGTCCGCGGTTGACGACTGCATCGCGCCGACGTTCGACTCTCGCCGTGGTTGGCGCTTCTGGGGCATCGTAGTCGAACGCGATCACGGGTCGCTTTGCGCCGTCGATGCGAATACGCTTCAAAATTACCGCTTCTTCGTCGTTTGGCAGCCGAGCCGCAAAAGCACTCATGAACGTATCGGCCTCGATAATGGCGGGGTTGAGCGGTAGGCCGAGAGGTGCCGACTTACGGCCGAGATAGAGAGCGAAACGGGGATGCTGTAATGCGTCAGCTATCTCTTTGAGATCAGTGGCTTCATCCCGACGCGACCACAGCGCAACGGTAAAAAAGGCATCCGACCGCCACTCGCGGCTGGACAGCACGGTATGGAGGGCGCCGGCTTCCAATTCCTCCCGGCGGGTCGCAAAAATCTGATTCCGTCGCGTCTTGGGGGTTTGGGCTGTGTGATAGTCGATGAATGGCCTGCCTGGCGCATCCGTTCTGACGGCGTAGAAGAGTCTCGTACCCAGAGACCGATGCGCGTCCTCGTCGAAGCGTTCAACACCTAAGGAGGCAGCAACGAGCCCAAGAATGGCGGAGCGGCCGGGCCTCGTCCAACTCATACGCCGCTCGCCAACGGCGATCTCACCGAGTGAACCCATCGGCGCATAAAGCGTGAACAGGAGGAAGCGCACGATGTTAACTCACTGCGAAGTCTATAAGGTCCGGCAACGCACCCGCGCCGGCTAGAACATTCACCGTGTAACGGTCCTCGGCGCAGGGTCCGTATGTTTTATCGAGCCGGTCGCGAAAACTTTCCAGCGCCGTAATGGAACGGCCACCGTAATCGTCATTTCCGGAAATCGGGTCGAGGAAGCCGGCGGCGAGGCTGCGCGGTTGACGCGAGCCTTTTTCGCATAGCGCGTAGAGGGCAAAGGCGCGACTCGCGAAACTCGCCTGCTTGCCCCTTGGCGCGACGGTGGCAGCGGCTTCCACCAGGGCGGCCAAGCTTGCGTTCCGCACAGCCCGCGTACCGTCGAGATTGCGGAGCAACAGATCGCGGTCGACGCAAATATAGAGATAGAAGACGCCAGCGCCGAATTCCTGCACGCCAATAAATCCGGCCCCGGAATCCTCAGCTTCACCGCGCGACTTGAGGTCGTCGACGGCGGTGTAGTAATCGTCCTCGGCGACCGCGCGATGCGTGGTGATGGCGTGCGCTACCTGCACGGCGGCTTCGCGGTTGAATTTCGGATTGTCGGCCAGCATCCGCCCGAACATGGCGATATCGGCGGCCGTGTCGGTCTTGCGCAACAGATCGGCGGCTTTGGGCTCAATGGTTTCTCCGGACAGCGCGCGGTCGGCGAGCGCCAGGGCTTCCGCCCGTTCTGCGGGCGAGACGAAGGCAAGCTGTTCGATGAAGGTAGGATCCTTGTCGCCTTCTTTGTGGATTTTGCCGAAGACACCGGCGATCACACGCGACACCTCTACGGCTTTGCCTTCATCCATCTCGCCGTTGAGCAAATAATCATAAATCTCTTTGCCCAGACGTTGCGTGCGGCTCGCGAGGTGTCCGTCGAGCTTCGCCTGGAACGCATTGGACTCTCGCCATGCCCGTTTCAAGCTTTGCGAGGACACACGCAGGCGTGGTGTGCCGCCGAAGACGGCGCTTTTCGGCCTACCGGTATCGTCCCGGTTTAGGTTGGACGGGCCGTAGGCGGTAAGAAGATGCAGTTGTAGGAAATCGGCCATGAAATATACCTCCGATTCGGTCAGGTTGAAGGGGAAGCGGGTGAAGAATCGGGCATGGGTGCTTGCGGTCGCACACTCTCAAAAACGTGGTAGTAGTCGAATATCCAGCGCTTCCTCACGCTGTCACCCCAGTGTAAAACGGCGAAGGACAAATCACGAACATTGGCCTTTCCCTTGTTCAGACGAATAAGGCGAC
>JAKZTB010000033.1:0-6045 GCA_047517345.1 Alphaproteobacteria bacterium | reverse complement strand
AGTCCGGCATGAAGATGCCGTGCTTGAAGATCGGTTCCAATGCCGGCTCGAGTTGGCGGAGCTCGTCTTCGTTCAGAACCTCGTAGCGGCAATCGTTCTGTTCCAGCAACTGGCGTTCGAACGCCGAAACGGCGAACGATCGGTCGGTTTTGTAAACCTTCAGCGAACCGTTGGGCTCGACCATCTCGCGCGTTCCGGTCTCTGCCAGCAATATTCTGTAGGCGTCGGATACGCGATGAATTAGCGTCGCGATCGCACGACCGCTCTCTTCGACATGCGCGCGCGACGAATAACGCAGGAACGATAGGAGAAAGGGCGCAAGACGCGGCAGGTAGCGCCATTGAATCGCGAGCGGGCCGGTCGGGTCGGTCAGCATCTTGGGGAGTTGCTTTATAACCCCGGGCAATGCCGTCGGCATAACCGAACTGCTGCTGATAGAGCCCGCGTTCCCGAACGACGCCTGGTCGGGCGTTCCGGGTTCGGCCGGATCGATGACGGTGACGCGCCAATCGTCCCGCTGCAGGAACAGGGCGCAACTGATGCCCACGATCCCGCCGCCGATAACGACAATGTGCCGGTCATCGCCGGCCGATTGGTCTTCCAAAGTCATTTCCGTTCCTAAAGGTTTTCGCATTGGCATCGATGCGCGCATCGACAATCGCACTATCAGGATGCGAATTCGTTGTAACGCGCAGACCGTGCCGCGGCAATTTTCACAGTCCCGCGGACCTGATGATACCCGTCGGCTCAAACACACTGGAATAATTACCGTAACGCCAGGAATTTTCTTGCAACAGGCTCTCCGCAGTCCTAAACGCATTGAAGGCAATTATTTAGGTGTCGATCATCAGGTTCCGCAGGGACGGAGTTCTCGTAGAGAGAACAGCGGCCCTTCCTGGGACAGCATGATCGGTCTTGGAGAAACGGCGGCCCCGAATGTTTCTTTATCTCCCGATCGCCGAGCTCTCGGTGAACGTGTTCGTTATTTTGGGACTGGGGATCGGGGTCGGTACCCTTTCGGGCATTTTCGGTGTCGGCGGCGGATTTCTCATGACGCCGTTGTTGATCTTTCTCGGCATCCCGCCCGCAGTCGCAGTCGGCACCGAAGCCAACCAGATCGTCGCGTCGTCGGTTTCGGGCGTGCTTGCACACTGGCGGCGCGGCAATGTCGACTTCAAGATGGGATCGGTTTTGCTGGTCGGCGGTGTCATCGGTTCGACCTTCGGCGTCTGGCTGTTCAAGCTGCTGCGCGAACTGGGCCAGATCGATCTCGTCATCATGCTCTCTTATGTCGTGTTTCTCGGCATCATCGGCTCCTTGATGCTGGTTGAGAGCATCCGGGCGATGCAAAGGGCCCGCTCGCCGGCGCGGCGGCGGAAGCTGCATCAGCACAACTTCCTGCACGGCCTGCCGTTTAAGATGCGGTTCCGCAAATCGAAACTTTATATCAGCGTCTTGCTGCCACTGCTGATCGGCGTTTTGGTTGGTGTCCTGTCGGCAATCATGGGCGTCGGTGGCGGCTTCGTCATGGTGCCGGCAATGATCTACCTGCTCGGCATGCCGACATCCGTCGTCGTCGGCACGTCGCTGTTCCAAATCATTTTCGTCACCGCGAATGCCACCTTCCTGCAGGCGACCCTCAATCAGACGGTCGATGTCATGCTGGCCTTATTGCTTTTGGTCGGCGCCGTCATCGGCGCCCAGGTCGGCACGATCGTCGGATCGAAGCTGCGCGGAGAACAGCTCCGCGGATTGCTTGCCCTTATGGTTCTCGTGGTCTGCGGCAAGATCGTCTTCGACCTTCTGGTGACACCCGAGGAGCTTTACGTCATCGCAACGGGAGGCAGACATTGATCTGGCGCGTTGCGATACTTCTTCTGGGCCTTTCGGTCTGGAGCGGCACGGCGGCCAGGGCACAGCCGATCGTCGTCGACCTGTCGGAGGATTTCGTCGCGATCACCGCGGGCTTCACGGGCACCGAAGTTCTCCTGTTCGGCACGACCAGCGGCTATGGCGAGGTCGTCGTAGTTATCATAGGTCCGAAGGAAGACGTTGCCGTCCGCCGTAAAAATAAATATTTCGGGATCTGGGTTAACGGCCCTGAAGTCCGCTTCAAGGATGTACCGGCATTCTATAAAGTCCTGTCCACGAGCAGCCTGGACGAATGGCTCCCGCTGTCGTTACGCGAAGAAAACCAGATCGGCGTCGAATACCTCAACCTGAAACCACGTGACGAGATTGGCGCGGCGGAAGCATCGGAATATCGCGCCGCGTTGATCCGGAACAAGCAGAAGATCGGACATTACGGCGAAGTCGAGCGCCGATTGCAGCTCGTCGGCGGACGGCTTTTCCGAAGCACGGTGTTCTTTCCCGCGAACGTGCCGGTTGGCAAATACTTCATCCGAACCTATCTGGTGAGTAAGGGCAAAATCGTCAGTACGCGGACGATGCCGCTGCGGATCAACAAGATCGGCATCGAGGCGGACGTCTTCAGGGTCGCGCATCAGCACAGCGCGCTCTACGGTATCGCGGCGATCGTCATCGCGGTGATGGCCGGGCTCGGCGCCAACGCGCTGTTCCGCAAAGGGTAAGACAGGTTCGGATGAGCAACATACTCGACACCAAGGGCTTCAACTGCCCGATCCCGGTTTTGAAGGCGCGGCGTGCGTTGAAGGATCTCGCGGCCGGCGACCAGCTGACCGTGCTAGCGACCGACCCGGCTTCGATGATCGACTTCCCGCATTTTTGCAACACGACCGGTCACGAACTCGTCGATTCGTCCGAAGACGACGGCCTGTTCACCTACATCATCCGCAAGGCGGACGCCTAGGCCCTCAGGAAATCAACACCGCGCGGAAATCGTTCACGTTGGTGAGCGTCGGACCGCTCATCACCAGATCGCCGAGCGGCTCGAAAAAACCGTAGGCATCGTTGTCGGCGAGCCGGTCGCGGGCGCCGAGCCCCATCGCGGCGGCCCTCTGTAGCGTGTCGGGCGCGACGAAAGCGCCGGCATTGTCCTCGATCCCGTCGATCCCGTCGGTATCGCAGGCGATCGCGTGGATATCCGCCGCCCCGTCGAGCGCAAGGGCCAAGGCGAGTGCGAATTCGGCATTGCGGCCGCCGCGGCCGTTACCGCGCACGGTAACGGTCGTCTCGCCGCCCGACAGCAGGACGGCCGGTGCGGGCGCGGGCTGGCCATGCCGGGCGACCTGCTGGGCGATCGCAGCGTGGACTTTGGCCACCTCGCGCGCCTCCCCTTCGATTGCGTCGCCGAGGATGACCGGCGTAATCCCTGCTTCGCGCGCCTTCGCCGCCGCCGCTTCCAATGACCCCTGCGGTGTGGCGACGAGCACCGTATCGCAGTGGTCGAGGCGTGTATCGCCGGGTTTGGGTGTTTCATCCCCTCCGGCACTCAAGCGGGCGGCAACAGATGACGGTGTTTCAATCCCGTATCGTTCGAGAATCGCTCTTGCCTCCGCGCAGGTGGTCGTGTCGGCGACCGTCGGACCGGAGGCGATCACGGCGGGGTCGTCGCCCGGCACGTCGGAGATCGCCAAGGTGACGACCGGCGCTGGCGCGGCAGCAACGGCGAGCCTGCCACCCTTGATCGCCGAGATGTGCTTCCGCACGCAATTCATCTCCGTGATAGTGGCGCCCGACCGCAGCAGCGCCTGGTTGACCGCCTGTTTGTCGTCCAGGGTGAGCCCGTCGGCCGGCAGGGTCAGCAGGGCCGAACCGCCGCCGGAGATCAGGCAGATCACGAGGTCGTCGGCCGCGAGCCCCCGTACCGTCTCGAGGATCCGTCCGGCCGCAGCGACCCCCGCCGCGTCCGGCACCGGATGCGCCGCCTCGGCAATCTCGATGCGCCGGCACGGCACGGTGTGGCCGTAGCGCGTCACCACCAGTCCGCTCAGCGGCCCGTCCCAGTGTTCTTCCACGACCCGCGCCATCTCGGCCGAGGCCTTGCCGGCGCCGACCACCACGGTGCGCCCCTTGGGCTGCGGCGGCAGGTGCGGCGGCAGGCAGAGCGCGGGCTGCGCCGCGGCGACGGCAGCCTCGAATAGGGAGCGCAGGAAGTCCTGCGGGTCCGGCGCGGCGGTCACCGGAAGTCGACCGGCAGTCCCGGCGGCGGCGAATAGCCGAGGTCGCCGCGTTCGATCACCGCCGCACGCCCGCCATGCGCCATCATCTGCGCGCGCTGCCGCGCCTTGGCCCGCGCATCGACGGCTTCCGGATCGCACAAGGCGCGCAGCTTGGCCTCGCACACCGCGCGGATCTCGGCGTGCCCCGGATCTTCTCCGAGATCGTCGAGCTCCTCCGGATCGGCGGCGAGGTCGAACAGCTGCGGCGGGTAGCCGACATAATGGACGTATTTGTATTGCCCCTCGCGGATCATGAAGGCGCCGGTGGTCGAGCCCATGGCGTGGTATTCCGACAGGATCGTGCGGTCGGGTTCCGCGCCCGCCGCGAGGTCGAACAGGGACGTGCCCGGATAACGCCGCTCCGCCGCATTGAGCGCCTCGCCCGCGCAGTCCAGGAAGGCCGGGTAGCAGTCGACATGGCTGACCGGCGCGTCGCGCACGACGCCCGCGGCCACGTCCGGCCCGGCCAGGATCATCGGCACCGCGGCGGCTTCCTCGTACAGGGTGGATTTCCCCCACAGCCCGCGCGAACCCAGATTGTCGCCATGATCGCTGGTGTAGAGCACGTTGGTGTCCTCGGCGAGCCCCGCTTCGCCCAGCGCCGCCAGCACCTGGCCGATGTTATCGTCGAGGAAACTGCACAGCGCGTAATAGGACGCCACGGCCCGGCGGACGTTTTCGTCGCCGGTAAAATGGTCGTCGTAATTGCAGCTGCCGGCGTAGTCGCGCATGTAAGGATGCGCCGGCCGCTCGCCCGCGCCGTACAGCTTCGGCCAGGGCAGCGCGTCCGGGTCGTACAAATCGTAGAATTCCGGCGGCGCGGTCAGCGGGAAATGCGGGCAGACCCACGAGACGAACAGGGTCCAGGGCTTGTCGTGCGCCCGCGCGGCCGCTTCGCTCAGCCAGCGCACCGCTTCAGTGGTGATGTCGCGGTCGTAGGCGGTGTATTCGCTCTCGCCCGGCCCGGCCGAGCGCGCTATCTTGTAGGCCCCGCCGCGCACCGGCAGATCCTCGCGCACCAGCCCCATCAAATCGCCCAGCCCCTCGACCACATGCATCGCCAGCAGCGATCGGGTGAAGCCGTTGTCGTCACCCTCGCTGCGGAAATGCAGCTTGCCGATCGACACCACCTCATGCCCCGTATCGCGCAGCCGGTGATGCCAGCTCGGCACCGTGCCCTCATAGGGGTCGGCGTTGTCCCAGTAGCCGATCTGGTTGATGTACCGCCCGGTCGCGAAGCTGGCGCGCGCCGGGATGCAGATCGGCGAGTTGCAATAGGCGTTCGAGAACCGCGTGCCCTTCGCCGCCAGCGCGTCGATGTGCGGGGTGATCGCCTGCGCGTTGCCGTGGCAGCCCAGGATCTTGGCATTGTGCTCGTCGGACATCAGCACGAGCATGTTCTTGCGTGTCATGAATGGCTCCTCGCGGTGGGCGTTTGGTGGTGGCGGGGAGTTTAGTCGGGTGGCGGGGAGCGGGATAGGGTTGACCCCGCTGCGCCGCATGGTTTGAGTGTCTGCACCCGAAGCCGAACGGACAAAAGGCATGACGCCGGACATCGACGCGAGCAATCCACTCTTCTCCTGCCTGGACGAAATATCGACGGTACTGTTCATCATTTTTTTGGTCGGGGTTTTGATCGCGGGCTGGATCCTGCAGCGCCACAACGATCTCGGTCTGAAGCAGACCTATCGGGCGATGACGGGGCGGCTGAAAGTGCCAAGACCCCCCGCCTTCTACGTTGTTACAGCCGTTTGGGTCGTCGGTACGTTTGGCTACTTCGCCTTTGCGTACCAAACGGTCTGCAGGCTCCCTTCGGGGTAGAACCGGCGCCGAAAAAAGCGGTCGGAGGGACCTCTGCGAATTACCGTAAACGGCATCGTTTCCACCCCCCCCCCCCCCCCCC
>JAKZTB010000032.1:0-6808 GCA_047517345.1 Alphaproteobacteria bacterium | reverse complement strand
CTTGAAATAAACAGCTTCGGTGTTCTATCTCGATCATCTAACAACTAATAATTATTAAATTGATCTAATCGTTATACTATAGTATTATGTCCAAAATCTAATTATTGTCGTATTAAATTTTTGGAAATAAGGGTGATACTATATTTATCTCTAATCTAGTTCTGCTCCAAACACCGCAATAACACCGTGTCCCCTTAATATCCAATCAGTGCTTCCGGCAGATTATACGCGCGCTCCCGAAAGCGATGGCGCGCGTGGTGGAACTTTGCCATCGTAACGGCGAAAAAATCACCCGGGAGTCAATCGAGATGGAACCGCGCGCCTATGGACCGTTCAAATACGTTCCGATCAACCGCCGCCCCAAAATTTCGTGGCCAAACGGCGCACGCGTGGCCCTGTGGGTGGTTCCCAACATCGAATATTTCGCGCTCGACGAACCGCTGCCCGGCGATTCGTATGAGCGGCCGGGCGCAGCCGCGCATACCCCGATGGTTCGCGAGTGGGGCTTGCGGGATTACGGCAATCGGGTCGGCGTGTTCCGGATCATGGAGGTGTTGGAAAAATACGGCGTCCGCGCCACGGTATCGCTGAACAGCGACGTCTGCGACGCCTTTCCGGAAATCATCGAGGACGGCGTGAAACTCGGCTGGGAGTTCATGGGCCATTGTCAGGGCAACATGCACAGGCTGAGCGAAATTCCCCCCGAAACGGAACGCGCCACTATCAACGAGGTGCTGTCGCGCATCGAGGCGGCCACCGGCAAACGGCCCGCCGGGTGGCTCGGCGCCGGGTTGCAGGAAACCTGGAATACCCTCGATTATCTGGTTGAGGCCGGATGCCTCTACGTTTCCGACTGGGTCAATGACGACCAGCCTTACATGATGGATATCGGCGGCAAACCGTTGGTCTACCTGCCCTATTCCTTCGACACCAATGATTCGCCGGCGATCGGCCGCAGCCGCTACACCCCGGGCGAGTTCGAGCGCATGATCAAGGATCAGTTCGACGTACTGTATCGCGAAGGCGCGGAGTCCGGGCGCGTCATGGCGATTTGCCTGCATCCGTATATCATCGGACAGCCGCACCGCATCGGCGCCCTCGACCGGGCCCTGGATCATATCTGCGGTCATGACAACGTGTGGAAGGCGACCGGAACGGAAATCGTCGAGCATTATCTGAAGGCCGGCGTTACCTGGTAGATTTCGGAGGGCGGCAACTAGAAAAGTCGAACGAACTGTCGGCGACCGCTGCCGTACGGGCGATCGCGGCTGGCGAAGTCACCAGCGAAGCGTAGACCGCCGCCTGACTCGATCGCATCGAAACACGCTAGCCGGAAATTGAAGTGAAACTATACTTATTTCCTACTTTGTCCTGCGCAGAACACCGCAATTACACGGTGTCTCTTTAATTCACCGCGGCCGCAACGGCCGTTTAGGGATGCAGTCGGCCGATTACCCTGCTCACCGCTTGGTAGAGCACCGAGGCATCGATTGGCTTGGAGACAACGGCGTCGCAGCCCGCCAGATGCGCCTCGTCGCGGTCTTCCGCCTTTCCGAGGGCGGTCACCGCCAATATCGGTATCGATGCAATCTTGGGCTCCGCCTTAATTCTGCGCGCCGTCTCGAATCCGGTAATCCCGCGCATATTCAGGTCAAGCAAAATTAGTGTCGGTTCAAGATCAATTGCCAACGTAACCCCGTCCGCACCATTTTCCGCCGTTGCGACGTCGAAGCTCCAGCCTTCGAACAGGACGCTGAGAAAGGCCCGGATATCCGGATCGTCGTCGATGATGAGAACCTTGCCAAGGGCCAAATATCGCACTCCATTGCCGCGCCGGCGCTTGCTGGAACGATTACTATACCGCGTGTTCGTCAACACTTTACCGTGTCAGGGTAACTGGAAAAGGAAAAAGGTGCCGGCGCCCCTTTTCAGAACCAAACAAACACGCCAAGCCCTTCCATTCGCCGCACCGACACCTCATATGGATACCGCTGATAGCAACGAGACAAGCCGTGGCCGTCCACGGCAACAGGAACGGAGTTCGCATCATGACCGAGTCGACCACATACACGCCGCCGAAAGTCTGGACCTGGGACAAGGAGAACGGGGGTGCGTTCGCGAGCGTCAACCGGCCGACCGCCGGGTCGCAGCACGAGAAAGAACTGCCGGTCGGCAGGCATCCGCTGCAGCTCTATTCGCTCGGCACACCGAACGGCGTGAAGGTTACGGTGATGCTGGAGGAGCTGCTGGCGTTGGGCCACGAGGGCGCCGAGTACGACGCCTGGCTGATCCGAATCGGCGACGGCGATCAGTTCGGCAGCGGCTTTGTCGGGGTGAACCCGAACTCCAAGATCCCGGCGCTGATGGACCACAGCACCACGCCGCCGACCCGGGTGTTCGAGTCCGGCGCGATTCTGCTGTATCTCGCAGAAAGATTTGGCGCCTTCCTGCCGGCCGACCCGGCGAAACGCCCCGAATGCCTTTCCTGGCTGTTCTGGCAGATGGGCAGCGCGCCCTATCTCGGCGGCGGGTTCGGTCATTTCTACAACTACGCTCCGGAGAAGTTCGAATACCCGATCGACCGGTTCGCGATGGAAACGAAGCGCCAGCTCGACGTACTCGACCGCCATCTGGCGGACCACCGTTATATGTGCGGCGACGAATACACCATCGCCGATATCGCGATCTGGCCCTGGTATGGCGGGCTTGCCATCTACAACCAGTACGACGCTGCCGAGTTCCTGGACGTGGAGTCCTTCACACATGTCCAGCGATGGGCCAAGGAGATCGCCAGCCGGGAGACGGTCAAGCGCGGCCGCATGGTCAACCGGCTGCGCGGCGAACCGCACGAACAGCTGCGCGAACGGCACGACGCCGGCGATTTCGAGACCAAGACGCAGGACAAGATCGACGCGGCGGATTGAGGCCGTGCAGCGGCGCTAAACATCGAAAAGGGCACTGCCCTCTTTACTCGGACCCCCTCACCCGGGAAACTGCCTAAATCCGCTTTGATTCCCAAGGCGGCAATTTCCTGTTGTGCCACATCAAGTTAACGGCACATGACTTTGCGGCCTGTGAGGTATGGTTCACGATAATCAATTCCTGCTCGACATCATCTCCATCTTAGCGGTGGCGGTTATCTCCGTCGCCGTATTCAAGCGGATGAAACTTGAGTCGGTTCTCGGCTACCTCATTGCCGGTGTCTTGGTCGGGCCCTACAGCATCGGCCTCGTGAGCGATGTAGAAACCATCGGTTCCATCGCCGAACTCGGCGTCGTCTTCCTGCTTTTTACGATCGGCCTGGAGCTTCCCATCGAGCGGCTGAAAGTCCTCGGCGCCTCCGTGTATATTCTGGGCATCGCGCAGATAGCGTTCACGACGCTTGTGGTCACCATTATCGCTGTAGCCGCCGGGCTGGATATCAACGTCGCCATCATGGTCGGCGCAACGATCTCCCTGTCGTCCACGGTGTTCGTTATCCAGCTTCTGATCGACCGGGGCGAGCTGGCGACCCGACTCGGTCGGACGGCGTTCTCCGTGCTGCTGATCCAGGATTTGGCCGTCGGGCCGCTCCTGATCTACGTCGTCGTCCTCGGCGACACATCGATGCCGCTCGGCCATACGCTTTTGATCGCGGCGGGTAAAGCTGCGCTTGTTCTCGTTGCCATCCTGGTCATCGGGCGGGTCATCCTGAGGCCGCTGTTCCGGGTCGCTGCGATTACGCGCAACGCGGAGGTGTTCGCGGCGGCCACGCTGCTGGTCATTTTGTGCACTGCAATCCTGACCGATTTGGCCGGGCTCTCGCTCGCTTTGGGCGGCCTGCTTGCCGGTATCCTGCTTTCGGAGACCGAGTATCGCCATCAGGTCGCCGCGGAAATCCAATCCTTCCGGGGCCTGTTCGTCGGGCTTTTCTTCATGGCGGTCGGCATGTCGATCGACCTCAAGCTGGCGTTGGACAACCTGGCCGTTGTCATGCTGCTGGCTGGCGCGATCGTCTTCGGAAAAGCGCTCGTGTTGAGTATCACGGCACTCGCCTTCGGCCACCCGCGCAGAATTGCGATCCCCCTGGGAAGCCTGCTGGCGCAAGGCGGCGAATTCGCCTTTGTCATCTTCGGGATCGCGATGATCCAGGGAGTTCTCTCCAGAGATATCGGCCAGACTTTAATTGTCGCAATTATAGTTACGATGATGCTGTCGCCGTTTCTGGCCAGCCTCAGCGGAATCGTATCGCGCCGGATTAGCCACAGCGCCGAGATCGGCTACGAACAAGCTTCCGAGGCAGCCAGCGACCAACAAGGGCACGTGCTCATCGCGGGTTATGGCCGTGTCGGACGGGCGATCGGAACGCGCCTGCAGTCGCAGAAAATTCCGATCATCGGCGTCGACCTCGACCCGGACCGCGTAAAGTCTGCCCGGCAGCAGGGCGATCCGGTATATTTCGGCGACGCGACGCGGCCGGAAGTGCTCGACGCCCTCAATATCGCGTCCGCGCGCGCCGTCGTGGTCGCGCTGCGCGATCCCAACGCGGCGATCCAGCTTGTCGGGCTGGTGCACTATTTGTTTCCGGAACTGCAGATTTACGCGCGGGCGTACGACGACGAACACGCGAAGATCTTGGAAGAGGCGGGCGCCGTCGTCGTGGTTCCCGAACTGGTCGCGACCGGCAACCGGTTGGCCCGCGCCATTCTGGACGCGGCGGAATAACCGGCTCCGGAACTTTGTCTGTTGGCACATTTCTAAGATTCCGCGCCGCGACTTCGCCGCTAAGACGCAAGAAAAATTCGATGCGGCGGATTGAAGCGAAGAAGCGCCGGTGTCCCCCGCCGAAGGCCGAGTTAGCTACTGAACGGCCGGCACACTATCGTCGACGGCGGTCTGATCGCAGACCTGCACCCCATCAAGACGGTTGGATCGTGCGTTCGGGCGGGAATCGGATGGTGACCGTCGTGCCTTCGCCGGGTTCGCTTTCGATCCCGAGACTGCCGTCGAACAAGTTCATGAAGTTGGCGCTCAGATAGAGCCCGAGGCCGGTGCCTTTCTGCAGATCGGATGACGTAGCGTGCGCCTGCTCGAAGGGTTCCA
This sequence comes from Alphaproteobacteria bacterium, assembly GCA_047517345.1. Lineage (GTDB taxonomy): Bacteria > Pseudomonadota > Alphaproteobacteria > UBA8366. Next base: position 1,726 of record JAKZTB010000032.1, on the reverse strand, counting down.
ATGCCTTGACGATGTCGCTTTCCGACATGCCCACGCCCGTGTCCGTGACGACGAGAACAATGCCGCCGCCGTTATCCACCTTGGCCGAAACGCCGATTTTGCCGCCGTTCGGCGTGAACTTGATAGCGTTGGAGAGAAGGTTGTTGAGTATCTGGATCAACGCCCTCTCATCGCCGCGCAAGGCCGGTAAATCGGGAGGCACGTCGGCGGACAGGATCTGATTGGAGGTATTGGCAATTTGCGCCAACTGCCGGAAACTGATTTGGATCATGTTTGAAACTTCCAAGGATGTCTCCGCCAGGTCGTATTTGCCCGCCTCGACCTTGGAAAGATCGAGAATATCGTCGATCAGGTTGAGCAAAAGGGAACCGCTGTCATAAATATCCTTGGCATATTCCTCATAGCGGGGGTCCCCGAGCGGGCCGTAAATTTTTGCCCGCAATACGTCGCTGAACCCGATGATTGCGTTGAGCGGCGTACGGAGGTCATGGCTCATATTGGCTAGAAACTCGCTCTTGGACCGGTTTGCCCGCTCCGCTGCTTCCTTCGCTTGCTCGAGCGCCCTTTCCGTCTTTTGATGGCGGGTTACGAGAACGATAAGCGCGAGAATCATGGCCGTGATGAAACCGAGCAACGCGTTAATCACCCAGCGCAATTGCTGGATTCGCTTTCCCTGCCGCCGAAGAGTTTCCGTCGCCGTTTCGCGTGCTGAAGTCAGAAGATGAGCGAACTTTTTTAGGGCAACGTCGGCGCGGCGATCGATCAAATTCAATACGACGTGCGAACTTGGCGGGAAATTGTAAACCCCGGCCCGCAACCAACGTTCAATGTCTAAGACGGCGGGACTCACAACCGCGTGGATCGCCGAAGCACCGATGAGATTGTCGAAGTTATAGGTATTTCGAATCTGTTTTAGACGTTTTTCGACCGTCTGCGCCGCCGTGCGCGCGTCATCCAGGTGACGTTCCGAAGGTGCTGTCTTGGCCATTGTTACCGCGCCTGCGAGTGCCGAGAATTCCTGATAGAGAAATGCGAGATCGCGCTCCTGTTCGGTAACGATTATCGGTAGGGAGTGCTCGATATCGACGAGCGTGTTGTGAAGAACGTAAATGGTGACAAATAGTCCAAGCAATACGGCCGCTATGACGGAAATGATGATGTGCGAAAATCGAATCTGCGACAAAGTTCGAGCCTTAACTGCGCTGCCGGCTGGTTATTGAGTTGATTGGGATAGATTACCTATTGTATCTGATTCCTATTTGAGCAAGCCGATTTCGCGGTAATACCGTTCGGCGCCGGGATGCAGCGGTATGCCAACGCCATCCAACGCCGTATCCACGGTGATTTCCAGCGCTTTCGGATGGCCTTTTCGAACAAAAACCGCGCCCTCGGGTTCCAGACGGCCTTGGTCACCTGATAAACCAACTCCGAATCCAAATTCTCGTCGACGACCCACAGCGCGAGCACGCTTAAAGTCTTGGTTTCCCCTACACCGGCATAAACGCCCGCTGGAATGACCTCCGGAGAGAAAAATTCGTATTTTTTGATGACCGACTCCGCGATCGGTCCGCTGATCGGGATCAACTCCGCGCCGATGCTGCTGGTAAGGTCTAATACCAGTGAGCCCGTGAAATCACCTTCATGATCCATGGATAGGCGCAGAGGGTTCGCATACGATCCGGTTCTGCGATGAGGTCGATCCATGCTTGGCAACAGGCGTCGATGA
>JAKZTB010000031.1:0-36346 GCA_047517345.1 Alphaproteobacteria bacterium | reverse complement strand
CAAGCCGCAGACATCACTGCCATGCGAGACTCGCACCCTTCTTAAAAGACTGCAATTTTTGAGAATCGTTACGCGATTTTCATCCATATCGCTTCGCCCCAACTTTGACGTGCCACCGGTACGATTCACCAGTTGGTGCCGCACTATACAGATGTGAAAGTTCACATCCACCGTGCCTCGCCGCTCCTAATCTGGTCGTAGAAAAATCAGTTTGGGGTAGTTTGATGAAGGATGAAAACCAACGACCGGAAATCACTTGTAGCGTCGAGGATGTCGTCTCAGCTTGGTTCGTAGGAATCGCCGTCATTTTCAGTCTGCTGGGGATTTCGTTAGTTCAGGAAATGTCACAACCAATTGAACAGGTTGATCGGCTCAGCGGAGATCGGTCAGTGCGAATGAACGACGTTATGACGGTTGAGCCTGATCACGGGGATTTGGAACTTGGCCGGATCGTGCCTCAAGATGCCGGTGGTTCTAAGAATCACCCGTATGAGACGGCGACGATTTGGCCTGCGGAGACCGACCCAACTAGTGTCCTGATCGTGAAATTCAAATGATTGAATTTCTCGTGAATCAGCACATTAACTATTTGAATCTAGTGTGATTCAGATCCAGAATCTTGCCGCATTCAATGCGGCGAACTTCAGAATCATCACACTAGGTTCAGGGCGAATCGCGCAATTCCAAAATGGTGAAACGGCGCGTCAATCGGTACGAACCGCTTCCCCTCCCCTCAACCCGTCCGGGCGGCGCGTCCCATCGGCGGGTAGCGGTTCCAGATCAGGCCAGGCGCGGCCGGGTGGCCGGGCGCGACGAGACCGTCGACGAGCGCTTCGTCCTCCGCCGTGAACGCGTGCTTCAGCGCACCGAGATAGGCCTTCCATTGCGCTAAGGTCCGCGGGCCGGCGATGACGCTGGTCACGATGCGGTTGTTCAGCACCCACAGCACGGCGAAGTCGGCCGGCGTCATGCCGCGCTTGGCGGCGTGCTTGCGGATTTTCTCGACGGCGGCAAAGGTTTCCTTCTGGAAGTCCCGGTTCAGGACGCTGCCGTCGCCGCGCGCGGCGCGGCTGCCTTTCGGCGGCGCCTTCTTGGGATCGTACTTGCCGCTCAGCACGCCGCGCGCCAGCGGCGAGAAGGTCGCCACGCCGATGCCGAAATGATCGCACGCCGGCAGATGGTCTTTCTCCGGCATGCGCATGGCCAGATTGTACATCGGCTGGCTGACGACGGGGCGCGGCACGCCGAGCTGGTCGCACAGCCGCACGATCTCCGCCACCTCCCAGCCGTAATGGTTGGAGAAGCCCCAGAACAGCGCCTTGCCGCTGGCGATGATGTCACCCATCGCGGCGATGCTTTCGGCCAGCGGCGTGCCGGCGTCCCGGTGGTGCATGTAATAGATGTCGACATGGTCGGTGCGGAGCCGCGTCAGGCTGGCGTCGATCGCCCGCATCATCCATTTCCGCGACAGGCCGCGCTTGCGTTCCGGCGGCCCGTCCTGCTGGCCCACCTTGGTTGCCAGCACCCAGTCGGCGCGGTCCTTGGCGATCAGTTTGCCGAGCATCGTCTCCGATGCGCCGCCGGCATAGGCGTCCGCGCAATCGATGAAATTGACCTGTGCGCCGCGTGCCGTGTCGAGCATCTTGCGCGCCGTCGCCTCGCTCGCCGAAGCGCCGAACTCCATCGTGCCGAGGCAGATCTGCGACACGCGCAGCCCGCTCTGCCCGAGATACCGGAACTCCATCACGTTTTCCCTGAAATATATTTTAGTAGCGCCGATCCGTACAAGTGATCTTGCGCCGGTCGGCGTACTCCGTACGCGTCAGATAGCAGGCCACGACGGGACCGCCTTCACCGACGAGCCACAGCGTATCGCCAGCGTAGACCGTCCGCCTCTTCGGCTCTGCCACCACGTCCTTCGGCGGATCGACCAACATCGTGCCGCCGCCGCGAAGGACCGTCGGACCGTTACGCGCGATCGTGACCGATTCCGCCGTATCGCCGCGCAGAACAACGACTTCCGCTGCGTTCGCAGCGCCACTGGCTAACAGAAATGCCGCAGCGGCAAGGGCAGCTTGCAATCTTCTCATCCCATCCTCCCGTTTTCTTGGCATGGCGGATCGATCCGCTTGCCCCAACTTATAGCGCGATTCTACCCACCATGGTTCGCTCTTTCGTTTAACCGACAGATGATGCGGCAAATCGTCCAACGGCGATTATTGTCCCATCGGCCCTTGTACCGGGGCGGCGGAATGAATAGTCAATGATGCAAATCGGAACAATTCGGTACTGGAGCAGAGATGCCTGGACTACGACCCGAGGTCGATCCCGACGGGCTGCTGGAATATTCGGTGGTCTTCACGGACCGGTCGCTGAACCACATGTCGCAATCGTTTCAGGGCGTGATGCGCGATATCTCCGCCACCCTGAAGCAGGTCTATAACGCGGCGTCCGTCGCGCTGGTGCCCGGCGGCGGCACCTACGGCATGGAAGCCGTCGCGCGGCAGTTCGCCACCGACAAGAAATGCCTGGTCGTCCGCAATGGCTGGTTCAGCTTCCGCTGGAGCCAGATACTGGAAACCGGCGGCATCCCTTCGGAGTCGATCGTCCTAAAGGCGCGGCAGGTCGACAATGGCCGCCAGGCCGCCTTCGCACCGGTGCCGGTCGAGGAGGCCGTCGCGACGATCAGGGCCGAACGTCCCGACGTTGTCTTCGCGCCGCATGTCGAGACTTCGTCGGGCATGATCCTGCCCCCGGACTATTTGCGCGCCATAGCGGATGCAGTGCACGAGGCCGGCGGGCTGTTCGTGCTGGACTGCATCGCGTCCGGCGCGATCTGGGTCGACATGCAGGGCGCCGGGATCGATATCCTGATCAGCGCGCCGCAAAAAGGCTGGAGCGCCTCGCCCTGCTGCGGCGTCGTGATGATGAGCGCCAAAGCCCGCGAGGTGATCGACGGGACGACGAGCACCAGCTTCGCCTGCAACCTGAAGCAATGGCTCGAGATCATGGAAGCCTATGAAGGCGGCGGACACGCCTATCACGCCACCATGCCGACCGACGGCATCGTGGCCTTCCGTGACGCCATGAAGGAAACCGGCGAATACGGCTTCGAGACGGTCCGCGCCGAGCAGCAGGAACTGGGCGACCGGGTCCGCGCGCTGCTGACCGAAAAAGGCTTCAAGAGCGTCGCCGCGGAAGGCTTCCAGGCGCCCGGTGTCGTGGTCTGCTATACCGACGATGGCGGCATCCAGAACGGCAGCAAGTTCGCGGCGCAAGGCCTGCAGATCGCCGCCGGCGTACCGCTACGCTGCGATGAGCCGGACGATTTCCAGACCTTCCGGCTTGGCCTGTTCGGCCTCGACAAGCTGCACAATATCGACCGCTCGGTCGCGAGCCTCGCCGCCGCGCTCGACAATGTGATCGGCGCGGCGAACGTCCGGTAGGCGACGGCACCCGACGCAAACAGGCACGGCATCGGCGTCCGGCCCGTTCTGGTTCGATCAGAATGCAGCCGCTGGATATCAGCCGCAAACTGTCGGAATATTTTACAATTCCGAATTACCTCCAAGTTACATTATAAGGCACTGAAAACACGCACTTATTCTGCATGCGATCCGCTTGACGCAAATGTATCTGTCGGAAAACTTTACATACTGTAGTAGTCGCACTCTTAAATTCGGCTAAAATCCTGGGATTGATATTCGGGCATGATTATTGCGTAAAACTTGAGCAGACCAAGATCAACGGCAATCGGACACAATAGGTGTACTATTTTAAATTTCAAAAATCCCTTGAAACACGACTCGTAGGTTTAAGGGACGGCAACGGCGCATCGCGTTCTCTCCAGCGTCCCGCAATCGGGACCTTTGACGCGTACCGACAATTTGCACGGTTCGGTCTCATCTTCGTCACGGCGTTGGCGATCAGCACTCTTATCCAGAGCAACGCCTTTGCCTATACCCTGAACAATCTGGGTGAGGCGGGCGGCTGGAACAAAATCAACAAGGGTGATCCGATCACCACGGTGATCGATGTCAGCGATTATACCAGCGATGTCGGCAATCCGGATGCCATATCCGCCGCACTGCAAAACGCGTACGCGACCTGGAGCAGCGTACCCGGCGCGACAAACCTGGTTTTCGACGAAAAAATCGACGCCGGCGGCAATTACGACGCGTTCGATGGAAACGGCACCGAATGGTTCGACGGCACGAGCAGCACGCTCGACCAGGACGCGAATTGGCGGTATGCGAACATCGTCATGGGCGGTTGGCTCGCCGAAGACTATTTCTTGAACCTCGGCAGTTCGAACATACTCGCGGTAGCCTGGACCGGAAAATTGACCGGCGATGGGTCGCGCAAGCCCGCCTGGCACAGCGAAATATTCTTCAACGACGGATTCGCTTGGACCACGGACGACAGCTGCGCGGTTCAGGATCCGGTTTTTGGCATATGTTTCGATATCGAGACCGTTTTCCTGCACGAACTTGGGCATGGCATCGGTTTCGGTCACGAAGAAAACGATATCGACTCGATCATGGCACCCGCCTACGACGGGGTGCTTACGGTTCTCTCGGCACTCGATATGCAAGGCGCAGTCGACCTCTACGGCGACGGCGGTGGTGGTGGTGGTGGTGGTGGCAACAAAGGCAACAACGGCCGTCGCCCCAATGCATTGGAGGCCGATTTCGTCATCGTCGATGTTCCGGAACCAACCGTCTTGGCCGTCTTCGGTATCGGCCTTTTGGGATTGGGTTTCATAAGGCGACAGCGCAAATCCGTCTAAACCCGCAATGATCGACGCGCATGCGTTCAAGGGCTGGTAGGTGTTACCAGCCCTTTTTCATGCCCGCTTCGGCAACTCGGCAAAAAAACCCGCTTGAACGAAATGGTATAGTCCCCGCTCTACGCAACAAACGGCGGGAGCGGATATGACCGACATCGATACCGGGTTGAACGTCTGGCAGATGACCAGCAACCACAACCGGATGATCGACCTGCAGGAGGACAAATCTCCGCCGCAGGACGGCCCGGTCGAGCTCGCCTATTTCGGCAGCTCCGCCTTCCGCATCACCTCGCCGCGCGGGGTCAGCGTGATGATCGACCCGTGGCGCAACCACCCCTCGCGGCGCTGGGACTGGTACTTCCACGACTTCCCCATCGTGCCGGTCGATATCGGCGCCTCGACGCACGCCCATTTCGACCACGACGCGCTGCACCGGCTCGACGCCCATGTCCTGCTCGACCGGCTGATCGGCATGTACCGCTTCGGCGACATGACGATCTACGGGCTGGCCGACAAGCACGCCATCGATTCGAGCTGCGCCCTCTACGACTACAAGAAAATCCACGAACGTTTCCACGGCACCCATATCGAGCCGCCGAACAACCCGCGCTCCTGGGACCATTGCCTGATTGTGGTCGAGACCGGCGGCCTGCGCATCGTCCATTGGGGCGACAACCGCCACAACCCGCCCGACAATATCTGGAAGGCGCTCGGCGATATCGACATCGCGCTGCTGCCGATCGACGGCTCGCAGCACGTCATGGGCCACGTCCACGCGGAATCGATCATCCAACGCCTGAAGCCGAGGGTCGTGGTGCCGCACCACTACTACATCTGGGACGTCCTGCAGCGGCAAAGCACTTTGCTGCCCGCCGAGGACTGGGTGAACAGCCGCGAACAAGTCGAACGGGTGGCGGGTGCTGCCCGAATTTACGAGATCAAGGCGATGGACAAGCTGGAACAGGCCGTCCACTTCTTCGGCGACAATGTCGCGTTCGACAAGGATGCGTGGCTGCGCGATGGAAAGTAGAGTTGCAGGCTGAGTGAGCCGGGGGAACGCTGAAATTTGCGGCTGCCGGAACCTCGCTTCATGGCCTAAGATGGCGCATGACATCGGGAAAATACGAGATCGTCGGCGTCGAATCCTCGCCCTATACCGTCAAGGTCCGCGCCGTTCTGCGCTATCGGCATTTGCCGCATATCTGGCTTTGCCGGTTTCCCCAGTTCTATCCGCCCCTGGCGGCGGTTCGGCCGTTGCTGATGCCCGTCGTCCGCTTTCCGGACGGCCGCCATCGCATCGACAGCACGCCGATCATCCTGGAACTGGAAGCGCTGCACCCCGAGCGGCGGCGGGTACAGCCCGACGATCCGGTCCTGGCGCTGTACAGCCTGTTGATCGAGGACATGGCCGACGAATGGCTGGCGAAATGCCTGTTCCACTATAGATTTTCCCATGACGCGGACAGGGTTTTCGCGTCGAACTGGGTGATGGACGACGCCTATCCGGAACTGGCGGCGCCCGAGCTTGCGGAAAAAGCGGCGGCGTTTCTGGACCGCCAGACGGGCCGCATGGAAGCCGTCGGCGCCGGGCCGGAAAACGCACCGGTGATCGAAGCCAGCCTGCATCGCATTCTGGATATCCTCGGGCCGAACTTCGCGATGGAACGGTTTTTGTTCGGCAGCCGGCCGAGCCTGGCGGATTTCGGCCTGTACGGACAGCTGAAGACATTGTGCACGGATCCGACGCCGGCTGCGCTGATTCGCGCCACGGCGCCGCGCGCGGATTTTTGGCTGCGCCGGGCCGACGATCTCTCGGGTGTCGACGGCGCCTGGCAGGACGACGCGGCGCCCGGCACCGCCGTTACGGGCCTGCTCGCTATGGCCGGCGATACCTATCTGCCCTATCTGCGCGCCAATACGACCGCGCTCGCTGAGGATCGAGCCGAATTTACGATCGACCTGCCGAGCGGCGCTTTTCGCCAGCAAACCTACCGCTACCAGGCGAAATGCCTCGACGCCCTGCGCACGGCCTTCGACACCCTCACCGCGGACGATCGCGTCCGGGCGAACCCGGTACTGGAAGCCGCCGGCTGCCTTGAATATTTAGTGGCAGACTAGACCGCGGCGGACGTCCTACGTGATCGATCATATCCAATTCTCCTACCCGTCCAACCGCGTCACGTACGGCCCGACGAATTCGCAGCCGGCCGAGGACTGAGTGTACGGGCGCGAACAAGTCGCCGGCGCGAAACGGATCTATGAGATGAAGGCGATGGACAAACTGGATCAGACCGTCCACTTCTTCGGCGACAACGTCACCTTCGATAAGGATGCGTGGCTACCGGACGGGCGGTAGGTGATCGCCGCCCGGCCTATGCAGGTTCCGTGGCGTTGTACAGCCTGATCGCGGCGGCGACCTTCGAGGCCCGCTGCATGAGCTCGGCGCCGATTTTGGCGCGATGCGCGTTCGTAAAACGGCGAATGGGCCCGGTTGCGCCGAGGCTGAAGGTGGCGCCGATAGTGCCGATCCTTATCGGAGCGGCGACGCTCGAAACGCCCATCTCGATTTCCTCGACGCATTCCGCATAGCCGCGCGCCTGGATGTCGGCGAACTCCGCGCGCAATGCGTCCGGCGCGACCTTCGTGTGTTCCGTATAGGCCTTCAGCGGACCGTTGAGGATGTCCTCCCGAAAATCCGCTTCCGCAAAAGCGGCGATCGCCTTGGAGCACGAACAGGCATGCATAGGGCGGTGGCCCAGGCCCGGATGGATGTAGGCGCGCGCCGGGTCGGCAGGGGTTTCGACATGAATGATTTCGACGCCTTTGTTGCGGAAGCGGGACAGAAACACGGCCTCGCCGATATCGATCGCGGCGTCTTTCATCGTCGGCGCCGCCGCATGCCGCACATCGACGTCGGGTTTGCCGAGCAAGGCGATCCGGATCAGCCGCTCGCCGACCAGATATCGCGAATTGCCTTCCGGATCGTCGAGCAGGCGATGATCGGCCAAAGCCTGCAGCAACCGGTAACAAGTCGGCCGCGGCAACCCTGTCGCCCGCTGCAGCTCCGGCGCAGACAAGGGACGGCCGGCGACGGCGACAGCTTCAAGCACGGTGATAACGCGGTTCAGATGCATAGCTCTCTCATTTTACGGACATTTATATCAATTTATGATACTCAAAGCGAGACAAAGCTGTTAATTTCCGGATGGCGCGGCAAGGGAGAGCGAAGATATGGCCGAAAACGACGCATGCTGCGGTCCGGGTTACGCCTCTCCGGCGGAAGCTATGAAGGCGCCGCGTGAGACACTGCTTTACACGGTTGCGCTTTATATCGGCACGGGCATCCAGAAGCCGGACTACCTGGCCACGATCGATGCGGACCCTGCGAGTGCCACCTACAGCCAAGTGATCAGCCGGCTGGAAATGCCGGGCATCGGCGACGAGCTGCACCATATGGGCTGGAACGCTTGTTCCTCCTGTCACGGCGACCCGACCAAGGAACGGCGCTATCTGATCGTGCCCGGGGTGCGCAGCACCAACCTGCATATCGTGGATTGCGCGGCCGATCCCCGGAACCCGCGTCTGCACAAGGTCATCGACGGGGCCGAGATCAAGGCGAAGACCGACCTGTCTGCGCCCCATACGGTGCATTGTCTGGGTTCCGACATCATCATCTCTATGCTTGGCGACGCGAAGGGCGAGGCCCCCGGCGGGTTCCTGCATATCAACGAGGATTTCGAGATCGTCGGGCGCTGGGAAAACGATTTGGGCGGCATGAAGTTCAACTACGATTTCTGGTACCAGGCACGCCACAACGTCATGGTCTCCAGCGAATGGGCGGCGCCGAATACCTTCATGCCGGGCTTCGACCTGGAGGAAGTCGGCCACCTGAAATACGGCCGTGAGCTGCACTTCTGGGATTTCGCGGAGAAGCGGGTCGAAAACACGGTCTATCTCGGCGAGGACGGCCTGGTCCCGCTCGAAGTCCGCTTCCACCACGACCCGGATTCGAGCCACGGCTTCGTCGGCGCGGCGCTGTCGTCGAACGTGATCCACTGGTTCAAGAAGGGCGGCGAATGGGTCGTCGAGAAGATCATCGACGTCGAGAACCAGCGACATCCGGAATGGCCGATCCCGGTCCCCGGCCTGATCAGCGTGATCCTGCTGTCGATGGACGACCGGTTCCTCTATCTCTCGAACTGGCTGCATGGTGATCTGCGCCAGTACGATATCTCCGATCCGTCGAACCCCAAACTGACAGGCCAGGTCTGGATGGGTGGCCTCTTGGGCAAGGCGCCGAAGGTGAACGGCCGCAAGATCACCGGCGGGCCGCAAATGATCCAGCTCTCGCTCGACGGCAGGAGGCTCTACGTGACCACCTCGCTGTTCTCGACCTGGGACAACCAGTTCTATCCGGAGATTCGAGAGAATGGCGGCTGCATGATGATGGTCGATTGCGACAACGAGAACGGCGGTATGGCGATCAATTCCGACTTCTTCGTCGATTTCGGCAAGGAGCCGAACGGGCCGGCGCGTTGCCACGAGACGCGCTATCCGGGCGGCGACTGCACCTCGGATATCTGGGTATAGCGATGACGGGGCGGTTCACCATCACGCTCGCCAATCGGGGCGGACAGAGTTTCGAGGTCGATGCGGAGGAGCCGCTCCTCGACGCGCTGGAACGACATGGCGTGCCCCTGCCCTATGGCTGCCGCTACGGCGGCTGCATCTCCTGCGCGGCCAAGCTGTTGGACGGTGCGGTCGATCAGAGTGAGGGCGTCGCCCTCAATGGCCGCCAGGTGCGCGATAACTATGTGCTGCTGTGCGTGGCGCTGCCGCTCGGCGATTGCACGTTCGATGTGGGTGTCGAAAGCCACGACAAGCTATATCGCAACCCGTTCCAAAGCCCGCTCAATCCGGACGAGTTGAAACCCGGCATCCGAACCATGGAGACGACACGATGAACCACGACGAAGAGTATCCTCCGGAATATCTGGCCGGGATTCTGAAGGAGGTCAAGACCATCGCCATGGTCGGCGCCAGTTCGGACGCGACGAAGTTCAGCTACGGGGTGCTGCGCGTCCTGCACGAAACCGGCTACGACATGATCCCCATCAATCCCAGGGAAGCCGGTACTGAAATCCGCGGCCTCGAATGCCACGAGTCGCTCGCCTCGATCGGGCGGCCGGTGGACATGGTGCAGGTGTTCCGAACCTCCGAGGCCGCCTATGGCGTCACCGAGGAAGCGATCGAAATCGGCGCCAAGGTCATCTGGATGCAGATCGGCGTACGCAACGACGCGGCGGCGCGGCTGGCGGAAGCGGCCGGCCTGAAGGTCGTCATGAACCGCTGCCCGAAAATCGAACTGTTCCGGCCGTTCTGGAAACCGCGCCTCAACCAGGCGATTTAGAGCAAATCAAGTTTGATGGGAATCGCCTTTGGCGATTTTCATTAGTCCTGTTTCTTTGCTCTATCCATTAAGAGCGAGCGGATTCACAGGATTGATGCCCTGCATCAATCCTGATCCGGTCTAAGGAAATCCCGACCGGTCGGGACCTCCCGCGCCGCTACCCGTCCAGCTGCGCCAGATACTGCCCGACAAAATCGCAGCCGACCGCTTCCGCATACGCATCGATCAGCCGTTTCGTGACCGGTCCCGGCACGTCGCCCGTCCCGATCGCAGCCCCGTTCACCGACCGCACCCCGCACATGCAGAGGCTCGTAGAGGTCAGGAAAATCTCGTCCGCGTTCATCGCGTCGAACACGTCGAGGTCGATTTCCTCGCAAGCGATGCCGAGTTCGGCGGCGAGCTCCATCACCATGGCGCGGCTGATGCCGGGCAGGACGAACTGTTCGCGCGGGGTCAGCAGGCCGCCGTCGCGCACCAGGAACAGGTTGCAGCCCATCGCCTCGCTGAGGTTGCCGTTCGTGTCGAGCAGCATCGGCCAGTTGTCCGGATTGGCCGCCTTGGCCTCCAGATCGGCCATGATCAGGTTGAGATAGTTGTGCGTCTTGGCGCGCGGCGACAGGGAGTCGGGCGAGGTGCGGCGCACGGAGGAGACCACGAGGTCGATGCCGTCGCGGTAGATGCGGGCGCGCTTCTTGAAGGGCAGCGGCGTCGCCTCGACGATCACCGTTGGGCCCTCGTGCTCGATCTCCGAGGGGTCGATGCCGTCGATGCCGCGGCTGACCCGCTGCGCGATCCAGTAATCCTCGCCGTCGCCGCGCAGGTGCTCGTTGCGGCGCGTCACCTCCTCACTGATCGCGATCATCTCGTCGGCGCCGACGCCGGGATCGATCTGCAGATACTTCAGCGAGCGGTAGAAACGGTCGATATGCTCGCGCAGCTTGAAGGGCGCGCCGTTGAAGGTCCGCGTCATGTCGAACGCCGCGTCGCCGAGCCGGAAGCCGCGGTCGCGGAAGGAGATCACGACCTGATCCTCGGGGACGTAGTCACCGTTGAAATAGGCGATCCGCTGGTTCGATAGGGCGGGCATGGTGGAGCTCCTTCAACTACGGTCCGATAACGATACCTGTAACCTATCAGGACTCCGACAGAAATTTCCCAACGGTCATTCTCGGGCTTGACCCGTGAATCCAGGCCAAACACTGCACCCTCGATGAAAATAGACCCTCGGGTCGACGCTCGAGGGTGACAGAATCCAATTCATAAGCTGAGAGAGGAAGGGGGGCCGACACGAATGCCGGCCCCACTACCCCCCTAATTCATCGGCAGGCCCGGGTGGACGGCGCGGGAACTGGCGATGTCGACAAATTGCGGCGACAAGGCCGGCATCGCGCTTTCGGCGATCAGCTCCGGCGTCCAGCCGCCGTCATGGTGCACCATGCGGGTCGGGCGCGGCTGGCCGTAGAGCGACAGTTCGCCGCCGCGCTGGTGGAAGATCTGGCCGGTCACATGGCCGGCGCCTTCCGAGGCCAGGAAGGTGATCAGCGGCGCGATCGCGTCGGCCGGGCTGCGCGACAGGCGTTCTTCGCGCATCTTGGCCGCGTCCGGATCCTTCGGCGTCGGCACCGAGCGGGTCATGCGCGTGTCCGCCGACGGGCAGATCACGTTGCTCGTTACGTTCTTGACTTTGCTCTCCATGGCGACGATGCGCGACAGGCCGACGATGCCCATCTTGGCCGCGCCGTAATTCGTCTGACCGATATTGCCGAGCAGGCCCGAGGTCGAGCTGCACATGATGATGCGGCCGTACTCCTGTTCGCGGAACAGGTTGATCGCGGACCGACAGATGTTGAAATGGCCGGTCAGGTGCACGTCGATGACGTCCTGCCAATCGTCCGGCGACATCTTGTGGAACATACGGTCGCGCAGGATGCCGGCCGGATTGAAGATGATATGCGCACCGCCAAGCTCGTCGCGCGCCTGCTGCACCATGCCGAGGCAATCCTCGTAGCTGGTGACCGACCCGAAATTGGCCGCGGCGTCACCGCCGGCCGCCTTGATCTCGCCGGCGATTTCTTCGGCCGGGCCCTGCTCGCCGCCTTCGCCGCCGCCGCCGACACCAGGATCGTTGACCAGAACCTTGGCCCCGTTGGCCGCGAACATCTTGGCAACCTCCGCGCCGACGCCGCGGCCGCCGCCCGTTACGATCGCCACGCGACCATCCAGCATGCCCATCTTTTCGTTCCTCCTGTGAAGTAATGAATTATCCATTTGGGTTCGCGCACTAGGGTGCGGTTGCGGCCATAACCTGTCAACCGACGCGCGAACCCCGGCGTGCAAAATTCTTCAGCCGCAAGGTTCGATGCTAAGGGCGACTACGGTTCGCTCAGCACGCGGACTCCGCAGCGCATGTGCGACGGGGGCCAGTGTCCTGATCGTGAAATTCAAATGATTGAATTTCTCGTGAATCAGCACACTAACTCTTTGAATCTAATGTGATTCAGATCCAGAAATTCGCGGCATTCGATGCGGCAAATTCAGAATTATCACACTATGCGCGAAGAATTGGTATCGAAATCGTCTATTGCAATCGCATACGCTTCGATGTCTTGCAGACGGCGAAGCAGGCTGCCGAAACGATTTCAAAGCCAGCCTATGCGTGCCGTGTGAAACCGTTGAACCTTTGAGAAAGACCGTATCGCGCCACCAACGGACCGGGCGGCGCGCGCGTTGCGAAATCTACGCAGCGTACCTAAAAGGGAAGCGAATCCTTGAAAATCAAAATGAGGCCGATAATGGCCGCCCAACCAATGATCGAAGCAAGAGCGCAGAACAAGAACGCGGCTCGCTTGAATAGGTTCGGACGGTCGACTTCCTTGGTGTGTTTTGTAATGTTCGTTGCTTCCATGGAACCACTTCCACCTGTTGTTACGTCTCCAAAGTTCAGGCTGGTATTGCTGTCAACAGACTATCGCCATTCTATGGTTTCATCCAAAGTCGTGCGTACACCGAAGGCAATGATGCTGCCCCGTCGGTCACCGCCCGCTTTGAATAGCGATACTTCCTCGAACCTCCTGCCAAACCCAATAACGCACACATATCCCTGTAAGACATTTACGAGCAACAATCGTACCAAAAAAAGAAACTGTTTGTTTTCAACGCATTATCGCGTCTCTATGCCGATTTAACGCGCAGAATTGTAAAGTTTTCCGACACCAAAACGCTTCCCTTCACGCGCCATGAATTCCGCAGATCGAAAAACTTAACTATTTCAGCTAATTACACCGCGGTTAGAAAATATTTTCGAATGTCGAGATTGTAAAGAAATCCGACACCCGGTTGATTCCGGACCCTGGGAGCCTGCCCAAGCTCCAATCGAACGGTCCCGGCAATCACAACCGAAAGGGTGGGAATGGTGGGCGCGGTAGGGTTTGAACCTACGACCCCTACGATGTCACCGTAGTGCTCTCCCGCTGAGCTACGCGCCCTCGTGGAGAGCGGTTATATCCATTTGGGACGGGATTGCAAGGCTTAGCGGCAAATGCGCGCCAGGGCGCCTTCCACCTGCGAGACGAGTTCGGAGAGCGGGAACGGCTTCGACAGAACGCGCGCGCCGCTGGCCAGCACATCCGTCGCTTCCAATGCCTGCGCCGCGAAGCCGGTGACAAAAAGAACCGCCTGCTTCGGCGTTCTCGAAAGCACTTGGCGCGCCAGATCGACGCCGTTCAGGCCCGGCATATCGATATCCGTCACCAGAAGATCGAAGTGCGCGTTCTCCGCGCAGCGCGCCGCCGAATCGCCGCTCGGCACGGCGTTGACTTCGTAGCCCGAACGGGTCAACGCGCGGTCGAGAAAGACGCGCATCGCCGCATCGTCTTCGGCGATTAGAATTCTCGCCATCCGCAACTCTCCGTTCATCGCTCTCATCTAAAAGTCCGCCCATGGCAGGCGTCGACGCCCCGTGGGTTTCGGACAATAGCGGGAATGGATTTCCGTTCCGTAAAAAAACGGAGTTAATTTCGGCTTACTATTCGGCCTTGGTTCGCTTTGTTTGGCACAGTCCTTGCGGTCTTTAATCGCTATGGATTGGCAATTAACAAACGTTACTCGACGTACGCTGTTGCCCGCGGCGTGTGCAATTGCGGTGCTCGCTTTCCTGACGGCGCCAGGGAACGCCCGTCAACCTATTGAAAAGACAAGTGCTCTATGCACGAAAGCGATACAAGCAGAAGAACGCCGTAGCGCTATTCCCAAGCGCTTGCTCGAGGCCATCGCCGCCGTGGAATCCGGCCGTTGGAACAAATCCCTTCAGGCAAACATTGCCTGGCCCTGGACCGTCACGGCGGAAGGCGAAGGCAAATTCTACCCTTCCCGGCACGCGGCCATCCGGGCCGTCGAAGCGTTGCGTCATCGCGGCGTCAGCAACATCGACGTCGGCTGCATGCAGATCAACCTTGCCTACCACCCCGACGCCTTCGAATCTCTCGATCAGGCTTTCGATCCGAAAACGAATGTCGCCTACGCGGCCCAGTTTCTCAAGGAGTTGCGCACGCAACGTCACAGTTGGGACAAGGCCATGCGGTTCTATCATTCATCGAACCCCGCCCGGCAACGCCACTACGGCAACAAAGTCTACAAGGCACGCCACGAAATTCGGCTACGGGACGTCAATCGGCGACGCAATCAGCAAATTGCGCTGGCGGAATCGCGCCGCGATACGGCACATGCCTCAGCGGGCCAACGTAAGTCCGCGACGACAAGTGTTCCCTTTGCCCATTGGCCACCGCGCAGCTACCGTGCGCAGCGCCAGCTCGAACGTCGGGCCCGTAATTGGGCGTTCAACAAGCGCCGTTACTAATCCGGAGCGGCGTATTTCTATACGTTGGAAATGGGCTGGACGGCGCGGTGAAGCCCTGAATTCGCGGACTGAGTTTTGATCGACACGGGAATACCGCGCCTCGTGATCGGCAACAACATTTGCCATATAATTGAAGTTGCCATAATTTTTAGGCCTCTTCAGTTGTACGGATGCGGCCCAAGATGAGCGGATCCGATAAATCGGCGGACAGCGTAGACCTTCTCGAATCCGTCATCGGCGCGATCGATGTCGGCATCCTCGTTTTCGATCCCGACGATCGCTTCGTTTTGGCGAACCCTTGGGCACTGAAACTGTTCCCGGCCCTTTCGGACGCCGCCCCGTCGAAGACGACCTTGTCCGATACGGCCAGGCTCATCGCGGGTCCCGGCGACAAGGGACTGGAAGATGCCGAGTTCCAAATTGGCGATCGATGGATCCGCGCACGACAACGGAAAACCAAGGCTGGTGGGGCTATCGTCGTCCTGACGGATTTCACCAGCGAAAAACATGCGGAGGGCCTGTTGGTCGATGCGCGCGACAGCGCCCAGCTTGCGGATCGCGCCAAATCCGAGTTCCTGGCCAATATGACCCACGAGTTGCGGACGCCGTTGAACGCCGTGATCGGCTTCGCGGAGGTCTTGCGCGACGAGTTATACGGACCGTTGGGCCAACCGCAATATCACGATTTCGTCGCCGATATTTACGACAGCGGCCGGCACCTCTTGGCGGTAATCGACGACATTCTGGACCTGTCGAAAATCGAAGTCGGCCGCCGCGAATTGCGGCCGCATCCGATGGATATCGCCCGCACCATCGACTCGGCGGTGCGGATGCTGGTGCATCGTGCCGAGTCCGGCGGCGTTTCGATCGCGTGCGAATATGAAGAAGACCTACCGCACCTCGACGGCGAAGAACGGGGCGTAAAGCAAATAGTGCTCAATCTGTTGACGAATTCCGTGAAATTTACGCCGCGCGGCGGCAAAGTCGTCGTCTCGGCAAAGGTAAACAACGGCCTCGACATCGTGGTTTCCGACAACGGCGTCGGCATTGCGAAGGAAGACCAGCAGCGCGTGTTCACGCCCTTCGTCCAACTCGACGCCGGTGGTCTGCAGCGCTATGAAGGCGCAGGATTGGGCCTCGCACTTGTCAAATCTCTGGCGGAAATGCACGATGCAACCGTCTTGATGCAAAGCACCGTGGACGAAGGCACGACCGTCACCGTCCATTTTCCCAAAACGGCCCTGCGGGACCGCGCCACGCGCGGCTGAAACCTAGCGGATACAATCTAGCATCGTTGCCCATACAATGCCGTAGCCGGAAGGATACAGCCGGTAGGACGCAAGGAGACCCGCATGAGTATCGATGTCGGACAAGCGCGGGCGGACACGCCCGGTTGCGGTTCGCAAGCGCACTTCAACAACGCCGGCGCGGCACTGACGCCAACGCCCGTGCTCGACACGGTTATCGCGCACCTGCGCCGGGAAGCGGAGATCGGCGGCTACGAGGCGGCCGCGGAGGCGGATATGCGCCTGGAACATTTGTACGCCGCCGCCGCAACGCTCGTCGGCGGTGAGACGCCGGAAATCGCCTATATCGAGAACGCGACGCGCGCCTGGGACATGGCGTTCTATGCGATCGACTGGCAGGCGGGCGACCAGATCGTCACCGCCCAGGCGGAATACGCCTCCAACTACATCGCCTATTTGCATATGGCGCGGAAACGCGGTGTCGAAATCGTCACCGTGCCGAACGACCAAGACGGGCAAAT
The DNA here is from genome assembly GCA_047517345.1 of Alphaproteobacteria bacterium. Taxonomy (GTDB): domain Bacteria; phylum Pseudomonadota; class Alphaproteobacteria; order UBA8366. The sequence continues at coordinate 19,524 of JAKZTB010000031.1, read as the reverse complement.
CTCCGTCGACGCCTTGGAGCAGCGGATCACCGACCGGACCCGGCTCATCGCGATCACCCATATCCCCACAAATGGCGGCCTGGTAAACCCGGCGGCCGCCGTCGGCGCGGTCGCGAAGGCGCGCGGCGTCCTTTACCTGCTCGACGCTTGCCAGGCGGTGGGACATATCCCAATCGACGTCAAAGCGATCGGCTGCGACATGCTGTCGGCAACGGGACGCAAATATCTCCGCGGGCCGCGCGGCACCGGGTTCCTATGGGTGCGTGACTCGCTGATCGAGTCTCTGGATCCGCCTTTGCTAGACCTGCATGCGGCGACGTTGACCGGCCCGGACAGTTACGAGGTTCGCGGCGACGCGCGCCGATTCGAAAACTGGGAAAGCTTCGTCGCCGGCCGTCTCGGGCTGGCCGCAGCCATCGACTATGCGCTAGAACTCGGCATGGACGCGATCCGCGACCGCATCTACGCATTGGCGGGACAATTGCGCGATGGGCTTGGCGCCCTATCCGGCGTCACCGTCCGCGATTTGGGCCAGGAGAAATGCGGGATCGTCAGTTTTACCGCCGAGGGCCATGAACCGGCGACCATCAAGGAGATTCTCGCCGGACAACGGATCAATGTCTCGGCATCGGACCGGAGTTCCACCTTGCTCGATATGGCGGAACGGCAGCTGGATACCGTCGTCCGCGCCTCGGTGCACTACTACAATTCAGAAAACGAAGTCGACCGGCTGATCGCAGCGGTTCGGGGTCTCTAAGAGCCTGGCCCTAACCCCAGAGCGCCGCGCCGGGCGGGGTCAGGGTGCTGCCTTCGTAGGCCAACCCATGCGCCCGATCTTTGGCGAGCAATAGCGGCCCGTCGAGATCGACGACTTCCGAGCCCTGGGCGACCAGCACGGCGGGCGCCATGGCCAGCGACGTGGCGATCATGCAGCCGACCATGATGGTCATGCCGCGCGCCCGCGCCGCGTCGCGCAGCGCCAGCGCCTCGGTCAGGCCGCCGGTTTTTTCGAGCTTGATGTTGATCATCTCATACCGCCCGTCCAGCGCGTCGAGATCGGCCCGCGTGTGGCAGGACTCGTCGGCGCAAATCGGCACCGGATGGGCGCAATCTGCGAGCAACGCGTCCTGCGCCGCCGGCAACGGCTGCTCGATCATCTCCACGCCGAGCAGCGCAAGTTCGGCGCTGAACGGCTCGACCATCTCCGGCAACCAGCCCTCGTTCGCGTCGACGATCAGGCGCGTGTCCGGCGCCGCCTCGCGAACCGCGGAGACCCGGGCGATGTCGCCCTCGCCAGTCAGTTTGAGCTTCATGAGCGGGCGGTGTGCGTTCACCCGCGCCGCCTTGGCCATGTTCTCGGGCGTATCCAGGCTGAGCGTATAGGCGGTCACGAGCGATCCCGGCGCAAATAGTCCGGCCAACTGCCAGACGGCCGTGCCGCCTCGTTTGGCCTCCAGGTCCCACAGCGCGCAGTCCAAGGCGTTGCGCGCCGCGCCGGCCGGCAACGCTTCCTGCAGCGCCGCACGGTCAAGCCCGTCGGCAATCGAGCCGGCGACGCGGTCGATTTCCGCAATGACGCCTTCAACCGTTTCGTCATAGCGAGCGTAAGGCATGCATTCCGCACGGCCGACATGCCCGCCGTCGGCGATTTCGGCGACGACGACCTCCGCCGTCGTCCGGCTGCCGCGGGAAATCGTGAACGCCCCGGCGAGCGGCCAGGACTGGTGCTCTACCCGCACGCGACGCATGTATCTAGCCCAGCGCGTCGACGAGGCGCGCCGCGCCATGCCGGAAGGCGTCGACGCAAGGAAGGCCCAGTTCCGCTTCGAGCTCTTGCAGCAGCTTGTCGGCTTCGCCGTCGGATAGGGCGGAGGTGTTCACCGAAACGCCGATGCAGCGGATACCCGGATTGGTCAGACGGCCTGCCCGGATGTTGGCATCGATGACCGCCTGTAGATCGGGCATGGGGATCGTCGGGGTGCCCCGCATATGTGGGCGCGTCGGCTCATGGCACAGCACGATCGCATCCGGCTGCGAGCCGTGCAGCAGCCCCAAGGTCACCCCGGCATAGGCGGCGTGGAACAGCGATCCCTGCCCTTCCACGATATCCCAGTGATCGTCGTCATTGTCCGGCGAAAGCCATTCTGACGCACCGGAGATGAAGTCGGCGACCACAGCATCGACCGAAACGCCGTCGCCGGCGATGAAGATACCGGTCTGGCCGGTGGCGCGGAAATCCACCTTCATGCCGCGCGCCTTCATTTCCTTTTCGATGGAGAGCGACGTGAACATCTTGCCGACGGACACATCGGTGCCGACCGTAAGCAGTCGCTTACCGGTGCGTTTATGCCCCTTGCCGGTGGCGAAATTGCGCGTCGGATGGCGTGCGTCGTACAGGCTCCGGCCGAGTTTCTCCGCCTTCTCGGCAATGCCGGGAAGGTCCGTCAGTCGCATATGCAATCCGCTGGCGATGTCCATGCCAAGGTCGAGTGCCGTCTCCAGACTCGAAATCCAGCTGTCCGGCAAAAAACCGCCCTGGTTCACGACGCCGAGGATCAAGGATTTCACGCCCGCCTCAGCCGCTTCCTTCAGGGTCATGTCGGGCAGGCCGATATCCGCGTTGCAGCCCTCGAGGCGGAACTGGCCGAGACACCATTCCGGCCGCCACTTGGCCACGCCATCGGCTGTCTTGGCGGCAAGCTGGTCCGCCGCGTCGCCCAGAAACATGAGATACGGGTTGGCAATACTCACGATCTGATACTCCCTCTTTTAGAGCCAGGCTCTAAGATCCGCTCAGCGTTTCGAGGCGGTTTTTCTTTTCTTCGGTCCACCACGACCCTTCGTGACCGTCCGCAGAGCGTCATACAGGATCGACATCGCCCGGTCGACTTCCGCGTCGCTGCTGCTCATCGGCGGTACCAGGCGGATAACGTTCTTCAGGTCGCGAACCCCGCGCGTCTGGAAGATCAATCCATGCGACAGGCAATATTCGAACATCGCAGCGACTTGCCTGTCGGCCGGTGTCTTCTTGACGCGGTCGGTAACGAATTCGATGCCGAGCAGCACGCCGCGGCCCCGAATATCGCCGATCAATTCGAACTCCTGCGCCATCTTTCGGAATGCCCGCTTGATCCGGCGTTCGATCCGCGCCGCGCGGCCCGGCATGTCTTCCTCGACGACGATCTTCAGGCTTTCCTCGCCCGCCGCGCAGAGCAGCGGGTCGGTGGCGTGACTGCGGGTCGCGAAATAGCCGGCGTCGACCGCCGCCTGCGCGACCTTGTCCGTCGTGCAGACGGCGCTGATCGGCAGACCGCCGCCGAAATGTTTGGATATGGTGATGATGTCGGGGCTGACGCCTTCTTCGTGCTGGAAACCGAACAGGCGGCCCGTCTTGCCCAGGCCGGTCTGCGACTCGTCGAAGATCAGCAGCATGCCACGGTCGTCGCACGCCTTGCGCACCGCTTCGTAGTAGCCCTTGGGCGGCACGATGACGCCGCCGGCGCTGAGGATCGGTTCGGCGATGAACGCCGCCGGCTTGGCCGTGAAATTCGCGTCGGCCATCTCCATACCGGATTCGAGACACTGGAACTTACAGCTCGGGTATTTCAAGCCAATCGGACAACGGTAACAGTAGGGCGCCAGGATCGACGCCGTCGCTGGCGCCACGACGCTGTGCTTGCTCCGGGTCCAGTTGAAGGAAATCGAGCGGGTCAGGTACGACGTAGAGCCATGCAATCCGGCGTGCAGGCCGACGACATCGAGCCCGCCGGTCGCTTTCCGGGCAAGGTCGATCGACGCTTCGATGGAATCGCTGCCGCTGACCAGGAACAGCGACTTCCGCAGCGGTTTGGGCAGCAGCTTGCCCAAGGTTTCGTGCAGTTTCAGGCGCGGCACGTGCAGCAGCGCGTTCGAGGCGTGCATCATCGACTTCAACGTTCTCTCGATGGCCGCCATCATGCGCGGGTGCTGATGACCCAACGCGGCGCCCATCTGTCCCGACTGAAAGTCGAGATACTCTTTGCCTTCGGTATCGGTCACGACGGTGCCTTCGGATTTCTCCAGCACCGGGCGGTTCTCCAGCCCGCCCATATAGCTTCCGCTCTCCGTGGGAAACACCCACCGGTCGACGATCGTCTTGATCCGGGTTTTCTTCATCCCTGCAACTCCGTCAGGTAAGCGTCTTCGGCGTATCCACCGTGAACAGTTCCTGTGTCCGGTCAAGTCCGCGCAACTGGTGCTCACCAAGTGAGAGGAGGCGGCCGGTGCACTGCGTCGCCGCCGCCGCGAACTTACTGGAAGCGAGCAGGCGCCGGCCGATGCTGTCGCACAGACTTTCGATCCGGCTCGCTTCGTTCACGGCCGGCCCGATAACGGTGAAATCCAACCGGTCATAGGCGCCGACATTGCCGTACAGGACATCGCCGAGATGCAGTGCGACGTCGATCCCCATGGTCGGCTTCCCCTCGGCCGCACGTGCGGCGTTCAGTTCGTCGGTGCGCTGCAAGGTTTCCAACGCCGCGTTTAGCGTTTCCAGGCAAATCGAGTCGTCCGCCTTGTCGCTCAGATCGAAGGTGGCGAGCAAACCGTCGCCCAGGAATTTCAAAACCTGTCCGCCATGTTCGACGATCGGCCGCGCCATGCATTCGAGATAATCGTCGAGCATCGGTACAAGCTCGTCGCGCGGCACCCGTTCGGTCAGCGCCGTGAACCCCCGCAGATCGGCAAATAAAATGACGGCATGGATGACCTGGACCGAGCCGCGCTTGATCTCACCGTTGAGTATCCGCTCACCCGCTTCCGGTCCGATATAGGTGTCCACCACGTTGCGCGTAATTTGCTCGCCGAGGATCGTCTTGATCGTCAGCGCCAGCCGAGGCTGCAATCGGTCGAGGATCGCGATCTCTTCATCGTGAAAGCCTCCCGGCCGGTCCGTCGTCCAGGACGTCAGAACACCTGCCGCCCGGCTGGACAGGGTGCTATCGCCGAACGACATGACCCGTGCCACGTAGTCGGTCGCGCCCTGACTACGGAACTCCTCAAGCAGCGCAAAGTCCACCTTGGCGTCGGGCCCGGCGAGCCGCCGGCGTAACCCGGCAAGGTCGTTTTCAAACATGTAGGAAAACGGGCTCGCCTGCCAATCCGCGGACCTTTCGTCTGCTCGTTCGATATCGTCGCGCTTGACGCCCTCTTCGCGCAACCAACGAAATGTCAGCGCCTCGAAACTGGGATGCAGCGTGCGCATGGCGATTTGGCCGCGCCACAGCGGAATTCCTAGATCTCGCAACCCTTCGCAGAATCCTGCCAACAAGTCGTCCAGCGTCGCGCCGCGCAACCCTCGCTCGACAAGCCAGTCGCTCAATGCCTGGACACGCGGGCTATCGCTGCGCAGATCGGCCGTTTCAGCCAGGTCGGATTCGGTCGGCAAAGCTATTCGGCGGCGAGGGCGCCGCCCTGCTCCAGGTACCAGCGATAGGTACCGGCGATGCCGTCGCGCAACCCGACCTTCGCGTGCCACCCCAGATCGCTCAGGCGTCCGACATCGAGCCATTTGCGCGGTGTCCCGTCCGGCTTGCTGGTGTCGTACACGAGCTCGCCCTCGAAGCCGACGACCTCGCAAACCGTTTCCACCAGCTCCCGGATGGTCACATCGTCGCCAACGCCGATGTTAAGCGCAATCGAACCCTCGTAATGTTGCATGCAATACAGCGACGCATCGGCCAGATCGTCGACATGCAGAAACTCGCGGCGCGGATTGCCGGTTCCCCAAACGCCCATCTCCTTGGCGCCCGAGACTTTCGCTTCATGCGCCTTGCGGATCAGCGCCGACAGCACGTGGCTCGTCTCCAGGTCGAAATTGTCGCCCGGCCCGTAAATGTTCGTCGGCATTACGGCGATCGCATTGAACCCGTATTGCCGGCGATAGGCCTCGCACATCTTGAGGCCGGCGATCTTGGCGATGGCGTAGGCCTCGTTTGTCGGTTCCAACTCGCCGGTCAGCAAATATTCTTCGCGGATCGGCTGCGGCGCCAGCTTGGGATAAATGCAGGACGATCCGAGAAACAACAACTTCTCGGCACCGTGCCGATAGGCCGCATCGATGATATTGACCTCAATGGCCAAATTGTCATGGATGAAGGCGGCCGGCTGGGTGTTGTTTGCGTGTATGCCCCCGACCTTGGCCGCCGCGATGAAAACGAACGCCGGTTTCTCCGCCGCGAAAAAACGGTCGACCGCCGCACCGTCGCAAAGGTCGAGTTCGTCGCGCGTTCGCGTGACGATGTCGGTATGACCGGCCTTTTCCAGGGCACGATGAATGGCTGACCCGACCAAACCCCGGTGACCGGCCACATATACCCTCGCATCCGTATCGAATTCAACCATGTCCGCACACTAGTTCGCAACGCCGGGGCAGCATACCGTGCCGGCGTGGAATCGGGAATGTTTTCAGAGCAGGTGCGTCAGACGACGATGTCGAGCAAACGGCTGGGATCGGTGGTCGACGGCGAGGAAAGCTGCGCACTGCCGCCGCCCGAAGCGGCCTGCTGCACAAGCGCGACAACGGCGGCTTCGCTCTCAATTGCCGATTTCAACGCCAGCAAGCTTCTCTGCACCTGCGAACTCAAAGCAATCGACTCAACAGCCATCGTTTCCGTCCTTCGTCGGATTTAACCGAAGCAGTATAGCACAGTTTGTTAATCAGGCGTTAATCGACCCGCACAGCGCTATTTATCGACGTCCGCCGCGACCTTCATGCTGATGATCTTGTCGGGACCGTCGACCGCACCAGTTCGGGGATGCCCCTTCTTGATTTTGTCGACGAATTCCATGCCTTCGGTAACGCGGCCCCACACCGTGTATTGCCGGTCGAGAAACGACGCTTCGTCGAACACGATGAAAAACTGGCTGTCCCCGCTGTTGTGATCCTGCGACCTGGCCATCGACACGATGCCGCGCCGATGGCTTTCGGTGCTGAATTCCGCGTCCAGCTTTTTGCCGGAACCACCGGTCCCGGTGCCCGTCGGGTCGCCGGTCTGGGCCATGAACCCGTCGATGACGCGGTGGAACACGATACCGTCGTAGAATCCTTCGCGGGTCAGCTCCTTGATCCGCGCGACGTGGTTGGGCGCCAGATCCGGCAGCAATTCGATGACGACGCGACCGTCCTTCAGTTCGAGATAGATCATATTTTCCTTTTCACCCGCAGCGCCGGCACCGCTCGCCAGCAAAAATATTCCCAAAACGGACCCGATCAATAGCAGCAGTCGTCGCAATTTTCATTCCCTTCCTTGGCAAAAAAGTAATTCCTATCGAAGCGCAGCCGCAATGTTACCGCCATCTACGGTCAGTACGGCAGCCGTGGTTCGCGCCGCCTTGGCGAGATAAACGAAGGCTTCCGCAACATCCTCCGCGCGGACCTCCTGGTGCAAGAGATTTCCGGCCATGTAGTCGGCTTCACTGACCCCGCGTGCGTCGGCGCGTGTTGCGATCATATCATCGTCCAGCAAGCCGCTGCGGATCCGGTCGGCATTGACCGCGTTCGCGCGAATTCCTTCGGCACCATGGTCGAGCGCATATTGCCGGACGAGCGAGAGGGTCGCCGCCTTCGGCAAACCGTAGGGCCCGAAATCCGGACCCGGACTGACCGCCTGTTTGGAGGTGTTGAAGAGCAGCGAACCGCCGGTTCCCTGCGTCCGCATGACGCGTACCGCCGCTTGCGCGACCGTCTGGTGGGCGAAGAAATTGAGCTCGAAGGACTTCCGCAGCACATCGGATCCGACTTCGCCGATCCGTCCGCTCCACGCGGCACCGGCATTCGAGACGACAACGTCGACGCCGCCGTACCGTTCGCAAATTTGCGCGAAGGCCGCCGAGACGGAAGCCGGGTCCGTGACGTCGCAGGCAAATGCCGCCCCGCCGATACCGGAAATCGTCGACGCCGCGGCCGCTTCGTCGATATCCAGCGCGGCGACGGTTGCGCCCTCCGCAGCGAACGCCCGCGCGGTCGCCGCGCCGATGGCGCCGCCAGCACCGGTGATCGCGACGACGTGGCGCGCCAATGGCTTCTCCGCGCCCTTGCCCAGTTTGGCCTGCTCCAGCGACCAGTATTCGATGTCGAACATGTCGGCTTCGGAAACGCACGCGTACGTGCCGATGGCTTCCGCGTCGGTGATCGTATCCACCGTGTTTTCTGCCAGATCGGCGGCGACGGGGGCGGATTTCGGGCTGTCGCCGATCCCGAACAGGCCGAGCCCGGGTACTAGGGCCACCCGCGGGACCGGGTCGAGCTGCGTCTTGGGAACCTCCTGCCGCGGGTTGTGCCGTGCAAAATAATCGCCGTACGCGTCGGCGTACGCGTCGAAAGCCGCTTGTGCGACATCCCGGAATGCGCCGAGCTTGCCCGGTACCGGGACGGGCAACAGTACCGGCGTGTTCTTGATGCGGATATTGTGATCCGGCGTCACCACGCCGACTTGGCTGTAGCGGCCGACCTCCGCCCCGTTGACGTAGTTCAGAATCTCCGGACGGGTCCGAAAATCGACAACCATGCGCCGCCACCGCCCCTCGCCTCGGTCCGTTGCCGCAAGACCGCGCAAGATTGGCCCAACCTCGGCGGCGGAAGCGATATCTGTAGGCAGATCGGCGGCGACGAAGACCGATTTGCGGCCGGCCTGCAACCGGTCTTCCGCCAAACTGACGGCGTCGATCATCCGCTCATACGCCTCTTGCGCGGTATCGCCGAACGTGAAGATGCCGTGTTTGTGCAGGATCAATCCGTCGACGTCAGGCGCGCCGCGGTAGATTGCCGCCGCGCTCTTCGCCAGCGCGAAACCCGGCATGATATAGGGCACCGAACCCATGCTGTCGCCGAACACCGCCGCGCAGATTTCCTCGCCGTCGGGCTGGTCGCTGATGCCGAGGATCGCGGTGGAATGGGTGTGATCGATGAATTTGTGCGGCAGGAAGGCGTGCAGCAGGGTCTCGACGGACGGGTTCGGCGCCGTGCTGTCAAGCAGGTTGCCGCGCTGAACGTTGACCATGTCCTCGTCGCTTAGTTTGTCGAGCGCCTCCAGCCGCAACAGCGGTTTGAGGCGTACCGCAGGCAATCCAGGCGGTTCGATGTCGCCCAAATCCCAACCGCTGCCTTTGACGCACAGCACATCTACTGCGTCGCCGAGAAGGTCGGTTTGCACGGTCTTGACCGAGGTGTTGCCGCCGCCATGCAGCACCAGCCGAGGATCGCCGCCGAGCAACCGGCTGGTATAGACCCTGAGCGCGAGATCGCGGTTTGCGCCGGATTCGGCGTACCGCGCGACGCATGCCTCGGCATCGCTATCCGACCACAGACTATCCATACCGCTTTCTCATCGTTTCTCCGGGAACAATTCGAGCAGACCGTCGCGGCTCGGTGCCGCAATTCCGCGCTCCGTGATCAAGCCGGTGACGAGACGCGACGGCGTCACGTCGAAGGCGTAGTTGGCCACGCCGCTGCCGTCGGGCGTGATCGTCACCGTCTCGATGCGGCCGTCGACCGTCCGGCCGGTCATCTCGGAAACCTCCGCGCCATCGCGCTGCTCGATCGGAATCTCCGCTATGCCGTCGGCCAGTGTCCAGTCGATGGTCGGCGACGGCAGCCCGACATAGAACGGCACGCCATTGTCATGCGCCGCCAGCGCCTTCAGATAAGTGCCGATCTTGTTGCACACGTCACCGGTCGCCGTCGTCCGGTCCGTCCCTGTGATGCAGAGATCGACCTCGCCATGCTGCATCAGGTGCCCGCCGGCGTTGTCGACGATGACGGTGTGCGGCACGCCGTGATGGCCGAGTTCCCATGCGGTCAGACTGGCCCCTTGGTTGCGCGGCCGGGTCTCGTCGACCCAGACATGCACCGGGATGCCTTCGTTGTGCGCCCGGTAGATCGGCGATGTCGCGGTCCCCCAATCGACGGTGGCGAGCCAGCCGGCATTGCAGTGGGTCAGGATATTGACCGGCGCCCCGCCCTTGGCCTCTGCGGCCGCCCGGATTAGATCGATCCCGTGCCGGCCGATGCCCTCGTTGATGCCGACATCCTCGTCGCAAATCTCCGCCGCCCGACGATAGGCCGCGTCACGGCGGTCGCCCTCCGGCAGCGGCTCCAGCAAAGTCTTCATTTCGTCCAGGGCCCAGCGCAGATTGACCGCCGTCGGCCGCGTCGCCGCGAGCAACGCGCAACCCTCGTCGAGCGCCGCGTCGCCACAATCCGCCTGCATCGCCAGCGCGACCCCATAGGCGGCCGTCGCACCGATCAGCGGAGCCCCCCGCACCTGCATCGTCTTGATCGCCTGCGCCGCTTCCGCGACAGATGACAAACGAACGGTTTCAAAGACATGCGGCAGTTTCGTCTGATCGATGATCTCGACGGTTTCGCCGTCTTCGGCGAGCCAGATCGTCCGGTGTGCGACGCCGTCTACCAGCATGCAATGAGCCTCTTCGATTCCGTCAGAATTGTATCCACTAGTACCCGCGTTCACCAGTATCCGGCCATCAATTCGCCCGTCCAGGCGGGCTCCCGCACTTCGCCGCGCGGTGCGAAATCGCGCATATAGGGTTTGATGTCGAGCACCGGCGTGCCGTCGATCGCGTCGAGTCCCGCGACCGTCAGTTTTGTACCGTCCACGGACAGAAGCCGGCAGACCGTCACGCCGAGCCGGTTCGGTCGGTTCTTGCCACGCTGGGCGAAGATGCCGATCTTGGGCCAGTCCGTGTTGCCGCGCGGATGCCGGGCGCCGTACTGCACCTTCTCGTCGGGCACCTGGTTGAAATGGAATACCACCTCGATATGCGAGAACGCCTCAAGCCCTGCAATGGCCTCGGCGGCGAAGCGCACTTCGTCCAACTGGATAACAGCGCGTTCCGCGTCCCAATCGTCGTCCGTCGCTTCGAGGCGACCGCCGACGACCGTCGCGACCGGTTCTAAGTTTATGCCCATGGGTTTTCCTTCACAAATTTCCGCGCACGCAATCGATGAACAGGGTTTTCAGATTGGTTTCGTCGAGCGGCACCGGATTGGTCGCCGCCGTCGGATCGGCCACTGCCGCGGCGGCAACCCGGTCGGCTTCGTTGTCCGGCACACCGGCCGCGCCGAGCGTTTCCGGAATGCGCAGCGTCCGGCGCAGTTCGAGCAGCCAGGCCATGACCCCGTCGAGCGATACATCCGTCAGCCGCAACGACCGGGCAAGCCGTTGCATCGGCTCTTCGATCGCGGTCCGGTTGAAGCGCAGCGCGTAGGGCAGGACGATCGCGTTGGCGAGGCCGTGATGGATGCCGTAAATCGCGCCGACCGGGTGGCTGATCGCGTGCACCGCGCCAAGGCCCTTTTGGAACGCCGTGGCGCCCATCGATGCGGCGGCGAGCATATGCGCGCGCGCCGCCATATCCGTACCGTCGGCAAAGGCGCGCGGCAGCCAGTCATGCACCAACCGGGCGCCTTCCAGTGCGATTCCGTCGGCCATCGGATGAAAGCCCGGCGCGCACAGCGCCTCGACGCAATGCGCCAGCGCGTCCATACCCGTCGCCGCCGTCAATTGCGGCGGCAGGCCGACGGTGAGCTCGGGATCGGCGATCACCGCCGCGGGCATCATATTCGGATGGAAGATGATCTTCTTCGCGCCCGCTTGCTCGTCGATGATGACGGACGCGCGGCCGACTTCCGAGCCGGTCCCCGCCGTGGTCGGCACCGCGACGACGGGGGCGATCCCGTCCGGGTCGGCGCGTTGCCAGTTGTCGCCGATATCCTCGAAATCCCAGAGCGGCCGTTCCTGCCCGGCCATCAAGGCGATCGCCTTCGCCGCATCGATGGCGCTGCCGCCGCCGAACGCGATAACCCCGTCATGTTCGCCGCCGCGATAGGCGGCCAATCCTTCGGCTATGTTTTCGCCGACCGGGTTGCCTTGCACCACCGCGAACAGCCCCGTCGGCAAGCCGGCCGCAGCGTTGTCGGCTATCGCGTGGGATACCATCGGCAGTGCCGCCAGTCCCGGATCCGTGACCAGGAGCGGCTCCTCCATCCCCAACGACCGGCACGCATCCGCCAGCTCCGCGATCCGCCCGGGCCCGAAGCGTATGCGCGTCGGGTAGTTCCAGTCGCCGCGCAGGGACGACGGGTTGATCACGTGACGGTCCGCAGGTGAAATGATTTCGGACGCGTCAACTGCTCGTAGCCGACCGTCGAAAGAGAGCAACCCCGGCCGGAATTCTTCACCCCGGACCAGGCCAGTTCCGGGTCGAGATAGTCGCAGCGGTTCATGAACCAGGTGCCCGTCTCGACCTTGTCGCCGATCGCGATCGCGGCGTCTTCGTCACCGGTCCAGATCGCGGCGGTCAGGCCGTAATCGCTGTCGTTCATCAGCGCGATCGCTTCCTCGTCGGAGCGCACCTTCATGACGCCGACGACCGGACCGAAGCTTTCTTCGGTCATCACCCGCATCTCGTGGTTGACGTTGACCAGCACCTGCGGCGCCTTGTAGGCGGAGCCTTCCCGGTCGCCCCGGAATGTCTTGGGGTCGACCATCGGGACCGCGCCGCCCTGTACCGCTTCGGCGATCTGGCCGCGCACGAAATCGGCGGCTGCCGGCCGCACCATGGGGCCGAGATTGGTCTCCTCCCGTCGCGGGTCGCCCAGCCGGTAATTGCGTGCCGCCAGCACCAGTCCCGCCGTAAAATCCTCATAGACGCCTTCGTGCACATAGATTCGTTCGATGGCGCAGCAGGACTGCCCCGCATTGAAGAACGCGCCCGAGGCCAAATTCTCGACCGCATGCCCAATATCGGCGTCGTGACGGACATAGGCGGGGTCTTTACCGCCAAGCTCCAGCCCGGCACCGACGAACCGGCCTGCCAGCGCCTGCTGCACGGCATGGCCGCCCGCGACCGATCCGGTGAAGGCAACGAAACCGACCGCCCCGTCCCGCATCAGCGCGGCGGCGCCGTCATGGGAAAGTTGCAGCGGTTGGAATACCCCATCCGGCACCCCGGCGCGGGCGAAAGCCGTCGCAAACCGCTCCGCGCAAAGCGGCGTCTGGTGCGAGTGCTTCAGGATCACCGTATTGCCCGCCAGAATTGCCGGCCAGATGGCATTGACCGCCGTGAGGTAGGGATAGTTCCAGGGTGCCATCACGAAGACGAGGCCGAGCGGCTCGCGGCGGATGAACCGCGTGAACCCAGGCAAATAGTCCGTTGCGATATCCGCGAGCGCCGCATCCGCGATAGCGTTCATGTGGCGGGCCCGCGCCTCGAAGCCGACCATCTCGCCGCGTGCCTGATGCGTCGGCCGGCCCATTTGCCAGGTCAGCTCGAGAGCGATTTCGTCCGTTTCGGAGGCGAGGAAATCGGCCGCAGAGGAGAGGATCGATTGCCGATCCAGGATGTTCAGGGCGCGCCAAACGGGCGCCGCTTCTTGCGCGCGCGCGATCGCCGCCGCGATCTCCTTTTCGTCGGCGAGCGGCCGCTCGGCAAAGACGCTGCCATCGACCGGGGAAACGCATTGCAGCATGTCCACCATCAGCCGCGCTCGAACATCCGCAGCCGTTCCAGATCGGTGACCTGGCGGTCATGCTCCGACTGCTCCCAACGTGCAGCATGCAGGTAATGTTCGATCACCGCATCGCCGAACGCCTCACGCATCGCATCGGACTTCTCCAGCGCCGCGATCGCGTCCCGCAAATTCATCGGCACGTTTTCCAGGTCTTCGCGGTCGTACAAATTGCCCGCCATGAGCGGGACCGGTGCGAGCGCCCGGTCGATGCCGTGCAGTCCCGCCGCGATGATCGCGGCGAACGCCAGATAGGGGTTGCAGTCCGCACCCGGGATGCGGCACTCGGCGCGCAGGCTGTCGCCGGCGCCAACCAAACGGTAACCGGCCGTGCGGTTGTCGCGGCTCCAGGCGATCCGCGTCGGCGCGAAGGAGCCGGCCTGAAAGCGCTTATAGGCATTGATCGATGGCGCGAAGAAAAGCGTCATGGCGTCGGTCAGGGCGAGCTGGCCCGCGACCCAATGCTGAAACCTTGCCGACATGCCGTCGTCGCCCGCCGGATCGGCGCCCAACGGCGTCGTCGTTTCGGCGTCCCACAGCGAGGTGTGGATATGGCAGGAGTTGCCAGCCAGATCGTCGCGATACTTCGCCATGAAGGTGACCGCCTTACCCTGCTGCCAGGCGATCTCCTTGACGCCGTTCTTGTAGATGACGTGCCGGTCGGCCATCTCCAGCGCGTCCGCGTAGCGCAAATTGATCTCCGCCTGTCCGGGTCCCCATTCGCCCTTCGAAAACTCGATCGGCACCGCCGCCCCTTCCATACCGTTGCGGATCGCGCGGATCAGCGATTCCTCCTTGGTCGTCTGGAAGATGTGGTAGTCCTCGATATACCGCCCGGCGGTCTGCAGTTCACGGTAGCCCTTGTCGGACGCCGACTCGTAGCTCTCGTCGAAAATGTAAAATTCGAGCTCGGAGCCCATCTTGATTTCGAGTCCGGCCCCGCGGGCCCGTTCGATCTGCCGTTTCAGGATCGCGCGCGGGCTGTGCGCCAGTTCGTTTCCCGCCGCGTCGACGCAGTCGCCGAGCACCAGTGTCGTGCCTTCGAGCCACGGAATTCGACGCAAGGTCGACATATCGGGCCGGACGCCGAAATCGCCGTAGCCAGTGTCCCAGCTCGCGGCGGCATAGCCCTGTACCGGCTCCATCTCCATATCCACGGTCAGCAGATAGTCGCAGACCTGCATCTCATGCACGGCGTGATCGAGGAAGAATCTGCCGGTGATCCGTTTGCCGACCAAACGGCCCTGCATGTCGGGGAAACAGACCAGCACCGTGTCGATGTCGCCACTGCCGATCAGCGCCGTCAGCGTTTCCAGGTCTATATTTCCGGCCATGCCGTCCGCTGCCTCTTTGTGTATCGTGCAAGTCATTTCTGCGATGGAATCCGGCCATGGGCAAGCAGAACTTGTCGGTTTGCCCCATGACAAATAAACCGCGCGGTACGACCATATGCAGAACAGGGGACGTTGCATGACGATACTCGCCATCGACCAGGGAACGACCAGCACGCGGGCGATCGTCTATGACGTTGACTGCAATGTATTGGGCAAGGCGCAACGGGAGCTGCCGCAGATATATCCGCAACCCGGCTGGGTCGAGCACGATCCCGAAGAAATTTGGGACGCGACGCTCGCCGTCAGCCGCGATGCGATCGAGGCGAGCGGCCGCGCACCAAGCGATATCGCCGCGATCGGCATCACCAATCAGCGCGAAACAACCGTGATCTGGGACCGCGCTACGGGAAAGCCGATTCACAACGCCATCGTCTGGCAGGACCGGCGCACGACCGCCGCCTGCGCCAAACTGCGCGCCGACCGTTTCGAGCCGACCGTGCAGGCCAAGACCGGCCTGCTGCTCGACCCCTATTTTTCGGCAACCAAAATCGCCTGGCTGCTCGACCATGTCGAAGGCGCCCGCGCGCGCGCCGAAGCCGGAGAGCTTGCCTTCGGGACCATCGATTCTTTCCTGTTGTGGCGGCTGACCGGCGGGAAGGTTCATGCGACCGATGCGACCAACGCCGCCCGCACCTCGTTGTTCGACATCCAAACGCATGAATGGGACACGGAACTTTTGGAGGCTTTCAAGGTGCCGCGCGCGCTGCTGCCCGTGGTGCACGACAACACGGCCGATTTCGGCACCACGGAAACCGAATTTCTGGGCGCGGCGATCCCGGTCGCGGGCATGGCCGGCGACCAGCAGGCGGCGACGGTCGGTCAAGCCTGTTTCGAACCGGGCATGGTCAAGGCGACCTACGGCACCGGCTGTTTCGCCCTGATCAACACCGGTGGGCGGCCGGTGCGGTCGGCGAACAAACTGCTGTCGACCATCGCCTACCGGCTCAAGGGCCGTACGGTTTACGCCCTCGAGGGCAGCATCTTCACCGCGGGGGCGGCGGTGCAATGGCTGCGCGACGGCGTCGGTATCGTCAGGCACGCGGAGGAAACCGAAGCGCTCGCCCGCAGCGCCAATCCGGACAGCCAGGTCTATATGGTGCCCGCCTTCACCGGCCTCGGCGCGCCCTATTGGGATCCGGCGGCGCGCGGCGCAATCTATGGCCTGACCCGCGACACCGGCCGCGCGGAGCTGGCCCGGGCGACCCTGGAATCGGTCTGCTACCAGACGCGCGACCTGTTCGAGGCGATGGCCGCCGATGGCGCGATGTCGCCGGCGGCGCTGCGGGTCGACGGCGGTATGATCGGCAACGACTGGGTCATGCAGTTCCTCGCCGACATGCTCGACCTGCCGGTGGAACGCCCGATGACCGCGGAAACCACGGCGCTGGGCGCGGCGATGCTGGCCGGCATGCAGGTCGGCCTCATGAAGGGCCCCTTGGTCCTGGCGCAGCGCTGGCGCAGCGAATCGCGCTTCGATCCCAGGATGGGCGACGCCGAACGGTCGCGCCGCTACGACGGCTGGCGCGACGCGGTGCGGCGAACGCGGAGCAGCTGGAATTAGCCTCGCGTGTCATTTCACAACGCCTGAAAATAGCAAACAAGTTAAGTGAATGGAATCAAGCGCTAATCCCGATTTTATGTAGGCCTGCGAAAAAGTGTCGGATTTCTTTACACATCCAAGGCACCTACAAAATTCGGTTAACACCCTGTTTTAACGTATTAATTTTCACGAGAACCCGTATTCGGCAGATTCCGTGCGTCGAAATTCTTTACACATTTTCGAAGCATCGTAACGCGCCACACGCTAACTCATTGAAAAAACTTGATTATTTCCAGTGGCCCAAGTCTTGCGTACTTTTCACGGCAAACGAGCACAAAATGGGAATGAAAATCATTCCCCCTGCATCGTAGTTGAGGAGAATAGTATGAAATTCGTCGAATTGTTATTTAAAACAGGTGTCGTGGCATCCGTAGCATTGTTGGCAAGTGTTTCCGGTGCCGCCGCCAATGGGCTAACTGTTTCCGTTCCGGAACCAAGTGCGCTCGCGTTGGTTGCGGTCGGTGTGCTCGGCGTTATTGCCGCATCCCGCTGGCGTAAATAGAGCGGAGCGGAAGCCCTCCGAGGTATCGAGAATATTACCGCCGCGGCAAGGGAAATTATGGAGGGATAACAAAAGCCGTCGACTTCCGTTCATGGCTACAAGCGGCTGTGACGCTCGCGAAAATCGACTTCCGCTCTACCCTCAACAAGCGACATCCGCGAGGCGATGTCGGCTTTCAGCCAGATTTCGTCTGCTTGTCCCCCAGCTCCGGGCGTAGCGTTACCAGTTGCCGCGCTGTTCTGAGCGCTGGCTCATAGCGTTTCATGAGGACTGAATGGTTCATGATGCGGGTCTGGAACAAATTCCTGATGGGATCATCGTCGGGAATTGATTTGCCGATTGCGTGACAATCCAACGCGATGGCACGACCGGAATCAATCATGTTGCGTAGCTGCGAGCGATCCATTGAATTAATTTATTCTCCCTATTTTTTGTGCTCTGCAGCCTGCCCTCGCACTTAACGACACTTTGTCTTGGGTGATAGCGGTTGAGTTCTTCCCGCTTCGCCTCCGATAGGCGTAGGTTCGCGATGTTGTCTACCTCAATTCCCAAGTTCCGGAGATTAAGTCGCAACGAATAAACATCGAAACTCAGCAACAGACTTAGCTTAGCGATCAAAACGCTGTCGGGGTGTTTCTCGCCCTTTGGCCAGTCAAACAGAGCGTTGAGCTTCGATGGATCGACTTGCCCGCTGCCGGTCCCGTCATCGTGAAACACTTCGATCATGCTATCGAACTGCGTGTTCTTGATCATTCTTGCGCGCCCGAGACCGGTCGTCTTGAACGGTATTATGTGCAACGGGAGGATGTGCAGAGAGTCTTTTTCGAAATCGAGATCTCTGCCTATCAATGAAAGTTTTGTATCACTGTCACAAGTCATTTTGGATAAAGCTCGTCAGGAACGGATCGTCCAGCATTATCGATTGATTTACCGAGTTACGAGTACACCTTGCAGCGCCGCGCCGGCGAACACCGTTTTCTCGCGTGTCGCCGACCGCAGGTCCGCCTTCGTCAAAGTAGCTCCCGAAAAATTAGCGACGGAGAGATTGGCAAATCTTAAATCGCATCCCGTGAGATTAGCCCCTTTCCCTCTGGTCGTTGTCGTTCCGTCTTTCGTTTTAATCTCGATCGGCGACAGCGCCGCACCGGTCATATCCGCATACATCAGGCTCGCACCGGCCAGGTTCGCGCCGCGCAGATCGGTCTTTATCATGTCCGTATTGTTGAGGTCCGCGCCCGACAAATCGGCGAGCGTCAGTTGCGCGCCCGCAAGGCATACCCCGCTCAGATTGGCGCCCTGGAGACTTGCCGCGCTCAGATTCTTGCCGCGTAAATCGAGGTATCGAAGGTCGCCTCCTGTAAAATCGGCCCGGCTCCCCTGCTTGCCGTTGCTTTCGATCCAAAGCGCGTGTGCTTCGGCCAACTTATCGTATTTGGCAGAAAGAAGATCATCAGGCGCCGATAGTTCGGTATCGCCCAGCGTGGCCGCTGTGAAGGACGCGCCTGCAACGAACGCAGTTTGCAAGTCCGCACCCTCCAGGTTCACGTCGTTCAGGACCGCGTCTTTCAGGTTAGCGCTCGATAGGTCGCAATCGGAGAGTTCGGAACCCGATAAGTCGGTTCCGCACAGGCTGGCACCGCTAAGATTGGCGCCTTTGAGGTTTGCACCGTGGAGTTTGATCCCGTCGAGCATGGCGCCGCGAAACGCCGCCCCGACGGCCGAGCAGCGGTTCATGTTGGCGTTTTTCAGGTTAGCGTTGTTTAGGTTCGCACCGTCAAGCGAACACAGACTAAGGTCGCTGGTGACGACTTCGTCGTTCTGTCCCGAGCCCACCTTGATCAGCGTTCCTTCGCGCAGGTCCGCTCCTTCCAGGTTGGCACGCGACAGGTCGGTCGACCGCAATCTCGACCCGCGCAGGTCGGCGCCGGAAAGGTCGGCGCCTGCCAAATTCGCCGCGAAGAAATTTACCCCGTACAGATCCGCTTCGTTGAAACTGGTGCTTTTCAAGTTGGCGCGAGACAGATTAGCTCCGGTGAGTTTCGCCTCGCTAGGGTTCATTTGCGGCAGCTGCGCCTTTTGCAGGTCCTGCAACGACAGGTCCGCACGCTTGCCGCCGCCCTTTTTTTCGAGCCAAGTGCCGTGGCTCTTCACCGCCGCGATGATATCTTTAGGCTTCATTGAAATCAGTACCGAACCGGGTCGAGTCGTACCCCAGAATTGTTTTTCCCAATGTCGCTGTTTGTCGCCTGACGCCGTTGATCGCGCGTCAACCAAGCGACCACACCCGCCTCGCGCCGTCTCCTATCCGCTTTGTCGGCGTTGTAGCGCACCCGGTTCCTTGGACACAAGTTTGTCTCACGCGGCGGGCCTGATTGAGATCGCGGCGTGCCACGCCTGACGAGCTTGAGCGGGGCTCAGGTAGCCGTTCTTTTCGACGATCCACCGGGCATTGTAGAGTTCG
>JAKZTB010000030.1:0-6095 GCA_047517345.1 Alphaproteobacteria bacterium | reverse complement strand
GGTAGGCGGCGCAGGCCGCATCATCGGGGAAAAGTCGCTGGAACTCGGGTAGCGAATGCGGGAATGGGAGATCGGCGCGGTCGAGAACATCCATGGCGCGCTCCCCTATATCCGGTTTGCGCCCATTCTAGCCCTAGTGGTGTGGGTGTAAACCGGATAGGCATGCCTGCTTCTCCAGCCGATCAGTATTCCACATGGGAGCCGTGGCAACGGTATGTTTTCAAAAATGTGATACGGCCCGAATGGCTAGAAGCTTACGAAAAAATCGGTTACGAAATTTCGTTCATTTATAAAATTGATTAGGATCGCCATTCCGATTGCTCGGCGTTAATTTCTGCCGGATAGAGCAAGCCAACCGCTCGCGAAACTGTAATCGCATTTATCATTACGACGTAACCGCAAGCCGCTCCAATAGGCAGCGCGCACTACCGATATCGGGGACGCCTAACACTTCATAATCTTCGTTAGCGAGTCCCAGCGCCGCCTCGCGGTCGCGCGTGCCGTGTCCCGTTAGCACATGGAGGCCGCCGGCCAGACCGGCGTTGCGGCCCGCCTCGATGTCGCTTACGGCATCGCCGAAGATCCAGGACCGGGACAGATCGAGGCTAAGCGCTGTTTCGGCGGCCAGAAGCATGCCGGGTCGCGGCTTACGCCAAGGATGATCGGCGATGTCGAAGGGCGGTATGGCGTCTGCGTGGTAAGCGCAGGCGAGAACCATATCGAAATAGGCGTCCTCTTGCGCATACCTGTCGACGAGTTCCGCCTGCACTGTCGCGAACGCAGCCCGTTTCTAACCTATATTGCACACGGCCATTGGGCGGAATTCGACGAGGGTGAAGTCTGGCACAACCTGGAAGCGGCCATGGCGCGAAACGAGCCCGACGAAGACCTATTGTTCATCGCGTTCGAACAGCAGGTTACGACAAAACGTAGATTCCTCGGCGGGCCGCCGACATAAGCGCCTAACGAAAGTGGGTTTCTCTAACGGCCGGCTTTTGGGCCATAGAGTTTCGCCGGATCGACTTCCACGTCCGCGATGGTGAACAGTTCGCCGCCGCGCACGGTGCGGAAGAAACAGTTGCGCCGCCCGGTGTGGCAAGCGACGCCGGTCTGGTCGACCAGCAACAGCAAGGTATCGCCGTCGCAGTCGAGCCGCATTTCGACGAGTTCCTGGACCTGTCCGGAACTTTCGCCCTTGCGCCACAACGTTTGCCGCGAGCGCGACCAGTAGCAAACGCGGCCCGTGTCGAGGGTCTCGGCCACCGCGTCGGCATTCATCCAGGCGACCATAAGTACCTCGCCAGTATCGTGCTGCTGCGCGATTGCCGGCACCAGCCCGTCCGCCGTGAAGACAATATCATCGATGATGGTCGGCATGATTATCCAATCCTACGCCTTGTTCATCCGCTCCAGGCCTGCCTCCAGATCCGCGATCAGGTCGTCGACGTCCTCCAGCCCGACATGGATCCGCATGCATTGGCCGGACACCGCCCACGTCGTCGCCGTGCGGCTGTTTTCCGGCCAGGCCGGGATCAGCAGGCTTTCGTAACCGCCCCAGCTCGACCCCATGCCGTGCAATTCCATATGATCCATCATGGCCGACAGCTTTTCCCGGCTGTCTTCTTTCAAGACGAATCCGAACAGCCCGCTGGCGCCTGTGAAGTCACGCTTCCAGAGCGCGTGGCCGGGATCGTCCGGCAGTGCCGGGTGCATGACCCGCGAGACTTCGGGCCGCGACCGCAGCCACTCGGCGATCTTGACCCCGCTTTCGAAGTGCCGGTCCATGCGGACGCCGAGAGTGCGTAGTCCGCGTAGCGCCAGATACATATCGTCCGGGCCGCAGCAGACCCCGAAGCTGGCGTTCGACCGGCGAACCTGTTCGTAGGTCGCTTCGTTGCAGGCGATCGTGCCCATCATCACGTCGGAATGGCCGACGATGTATTTCGTCGCCGCCTGCACCGAAACATCGACCCCTTCCGCCAAAGGCTTGCGGAAATAGCCGCCGCTCCAGGTGTTGTCCGTCAGCACGATGGCGCCGCGCGCGTGCGCCGCCTGGACGATGGCCGGCAGGTCCTGCACGTCGAAGGTCTGCGAGCCGGGACATTCGGTCCACACCAACCGCGTGTTTTCGCGGATCAATTCGGCGATGCCGCCGCCGATCATCGGGTCGTAATACTCCACTTCGACGCCGAGCCGCTGCAACACGCGGTCGGAGAAGTTGCGGGTCGGCGTGTAGGTGCTGTCGGTAATCAGTACATGGTCGCCCGCTTCGACGAAGGCGCTCAGCGCCATTGTAATGGCGGCGAGACCCGACGGCGCCAGCACGGTGCCATGCGCCTGTTCCAGCGCGCTCATCGCCTCTTCCAGCGCGTAGCTCGTCGGCGTGCCGCTGCGGCCGTATCGGACCTTCGCGTTCGACCGGTTGATGCGCTGTTCCAGCGTTTCCGACAACACCGTCGAGACGTGATAGACGGGCGGGTTGACGATGCCGTGATTTTCGAAGGGGCGATTGCCGGCGTGGGTGACGATAGTATTGTCTTTCATAGACCTGCCATTTATTTAGCGTTTAGGGAGCGCGGTCGATCTTCTTCTTCGACAAGACCGCAGTGATTACACCCGCAAAATCAAGGGAGCAAGCGTGAGCGAAGCATTCACGGAGAAAGTCGACTGTGTTGTCATTGGCGCAGGGGTCGTCGGATTGGCGGTAGCGCGTGCGCTGGCGCAGGCCGGGCGCGAGGTCATTATCCTCGAAGCCGCCGATATGATCGGTACCGAAACCAGCTCGCGAAACAGCGAGGTCATCCATGCCGGCATCTACTACCCCATCGGTAGCCTGAAGGCGCGGTTCTGCATAGACGGCAAGAACGCGCTGTACCGGTATTGCGAGGAGCACGGCGTACCGCATCGGCGCTGCGGCAAGATTATCGTCGCCACCGACGAGAGCCAGGTGCCGGCGATGCACGAGATCAAGGATCGCGCCGCGGCCTGTGGCGTGACCGACCTGGAATTTCTCACTGCGGAGGATGCCAAGGCGCTGGAGCCGGAGTTGTTCTGCCAAGCGGCGCTGCTGTCGCCGTCGACCGGAATCATCGACACGCACACCTTTATGCTTGAGCTGCAGGGCGATGCGGAGGCGGCCGGCGGAATGACGGCGTTCCTGAGCCCTGTCGAAAACGGTGCCGTCACCGACGACGGGATCTTGCTCGATGTCGGCGGCGAGACGCCGATGCGGCTCAACTGCCGTACCGTGATCAACAGCGCGGGCATTCACGCTCCGGCGCTGGTCGGAAAAATCGAGGGTATGCCCGCGGACAAGGTGCCGACGACGTACTACACCAAAGGCAACTACTACGCGCTGACCGGCAAGACTCCGTTCAGCCGTCTCGTCTATCCCGCGCCGACGACGCAGTTTCTCGGCGTGCACATCACCATCGATATCGGCGGCCAGGCGCGTTTCGGCCCGGACGTCGAGCATATCGACGCGATCGACTACGACGTCGATCCGCGCCGTTCCGACGGATTCTACGATGCAGTGCGGCGCTATTGGCCGGGGCTCAAGGACGGCGCGCTGCACCCGTCCTATTCCGGCATCCGGCCGCGTATCACGCCGCCGGGCGAGCCGCTTTGCGACTTCGTCGTCCAGGGCCCGGGCGATCACGGCGTGCACGGCCTCGTCAACCTGTTCGGCATCGAGTCGCCGGGCCTGACCAGCGCCATGGCGATCGCGGATTATGTCGTGGCGATGCTGGGAACGAGGAACTAGAAACCTGTTCGTAGCGAACGGAGGAATTGTTGATGGATTTGACCCTCTACCTCGCCTTCGTCGCCGCAACGACCGCGCTGATTCTGCTGCCGGGGCCGAACATCATGATGATCGTCTCGAACAGTATCGCTTATGGGCCGCGGCGCGGGCTGGCGACGGTGGCGGGGACGAGTTCGGCGATGCTGGTCTTCTTGGCCCTGACCACGCTGGGCACGACGTCGCTGGTGACGACGGCCTCGGGCTGGTTCGAGTGGCTGCGCTGGATCGGGGCCGCTTATCTGATCTATCTCGGCGTGCAGCAATGGCGCGCCGCACCCGTCGGTGACGTCGAAGCCGGGGCGCCGGCCGCGCTGTCGCGGGTGTTCTTGCAGGGTTTCGCCGTCTCCGCGACAAACCCGAAAGTGTTACTGTTCTACGCCGCGTTTTTCCCGCAATTCGTCGACCCGAGCGCCGCGGTACTGCCGCAGATGTTGCTGCTCAGCGCCACATTCCTGATCATTGCCGCAGCGCTGGACAGTTGTTTCGCGCTGGCGGCGGGGCGGGTGCATGGGCTGTTCGCCAATCCGCACATAGGTCTGCTGCAGAATCGGATCACCGGATCACTCCTGATCGGCGCCGGGCTCTGGCTCGCTTTCACCCGTCGCGCGTGAGCCGACGAGCTCCAGTTTGGCGAAGCTCGGCAGCAGCCGGGGATTCGGAATCGTGACGTTCTGGCGGTTAAAGACTTCGAATCCGGCCTTCTGGTAGGTCGGCAGGGCGGCCGGGTGGTCAAGGTTACAGGTGTGGATCCAGACCCGATCCGGCGCCATGCTCCAGGCTGCGTCGACCGTCCAGTCGACGATGTATCGGCCCAGCCCGCGGCTGATAAACTCGGGCATCAGTCCGAGATAGGCGATTTCGACTTCGGAGGGATTGCGCGCGTCCAGCTCCGCGTAACCTGCCGGAACGCCGCCGCAATAGAGCACGTCGATCGAGACCTTTTCGTCGTGGATGATCGCAGTCAAAGCGTCGTCGCTCATCTGCCGCCGCTCGTACCAGAGCCATTCTTGGCCGATCGTGTTGTAGAGGTAGCGGTAGAAGGAGATCGTCGGCTGGACGGCACGCAGCAGCATGACCGGTTGCGACAGGTTCGGCGCGCGGGCGTAGGGACGTGCGGGACGCGTACGCATCTCCAGGGACGTCACGGTGACATCGATGAATTCCTTAGAGCCCATTTGGGAATATGTTGCTGTTTTCATTGGCGGTTGTCGAGTCGGATGGCAGGAGCGGCACGCCGGGCGATGCCAGGCATCGGCCAAGGGCCGCGACGCACCAGCCGGCCGAGTAGCGCCAACCCTTTGGGTGGCCTTTGTTTAATCGCTGGAGGGCGTCGGCGCCCGCTTGCGATGCTTCCAGCATCGCGGCACGGACCCTTCCTACCCAGCGAGTAAACAAAGGCCATGAAATCAACAACATATTCCCAAACGGGCTCTTAGTCATTTGGGAGGCCTGATGGCTGATTGAGCCAGCGCGACATCACGATTACCGGTTCGGTTTTGTAGTCGAGCGCTTCATAGAACTGAACCACCTTGGCGTTGGTATTGCGGATCATCAGTTCCAATTTCGGCACGCCTTGTCCGCGCAGGAATTCTTCGGCCGTGCTCATCATCGCGCGGCCATATTTTTCGCCCCGACAGTCGGGAGAGACGGCGAGATAGTAGACCCAACCGCGGTGTCCGTCATGGCCGCACATGACGCTTGCCACGATGGCGCCATCGCACTCGCCGACGAAGATTTCCGTCTGTGACGTCGCGCGGGCGAAGGCGATATCGCCGAGGGGGTCATTCCAGGGCCGCACCAACCCGCAGCGGCGCCACAGGTCGGCCAGTGCCGCCTCGTCTCCGTCCCGGATAGGGCGGGTTTCCATTACCCGGACAGGCTTCTAGGCATCGATCGGCGTGTCGTCGCGCGCGCCCCATTCGGACCAGGACCCGTCATAGACCGGCACCGTCTCGTTGCCGACGAGGTACAGCCCGAGCGACACGACGCAGGCGGCGACACCCGAACCGCAGCTCGTAATCAACGATTGTCCGGGATCGGCGACGCCGGCGTCGCCCAGCGCGGCGCGGATACTTTCTGCCGGCAGGAAGGTCTTGGTCGTCGAATCGATCAGTAGATACGCAGGGCTAGTTTGTTGCCCGCCTGCCGAGCTTCGTGAGCCGATGTCGGGGCTGGCCATTCCGTTCTCGATGTGGCAGTGTGCCGGTCATGGCGACGCTGCCGGCCCAGGATTTGTCCGTTGATTTGCGCGCGGTCACGGTGCGCCCGACCTGGGGCGCGCAGGAGCACCGGC
>JAKZTB010000029.1:0-8649 GCA_047517345.1 Alphaproteobacteria bacterium | reverse complement strand
ACTCATGCTATACGGACCCCGAATGTTACGATATCGAACGTCGGCAGGTGTTTGCAGACGGTTGGGTTTGCGTGGGTTTCAGTATCGATGTCCCCGGACCAGGCGACCTCTTTCCGCTCAGCTTCGCCGAACTTCCACTCTTGATAGTCCGCAGCGGCGACGGCGTGGTTCGATTATTTCATAATGTGTGCGCGCATCGTGGCCGGATATTAGTCGACACCCCGGCGGCTTCCCGAAAAGCCGTAATCTGCCCCTACCACCGATGGAGCTATGACCTCGACGGCGAACTGATTGCAACGCCTAATGTTGGCGGGCCAGGCCAACACGATTGCCCCGGTTTCGAAAAGCGGAACGTGCGGCTAAGCGAAATCCGCAGCGCCGAATGGCGCGGTTTGATTTTCGCGGATTTGTCGGGCGCCGCAGAAGAATTCGCCGCTTTTATCGGCCCCTTAGAAAGTCGATGGGCAGTGTTCGCCGGTGCGTCTCTCATTCACACCGGCATAGACTCCACGATCGAGTTTGCGCTCGGCTGCAATTGGAAATTGGCAGTCGAAAACTATTGCGAGGCGTATCACTTGCCGTGGATCCATCCCGACCTCAACCGCATTTCACCGCTTGATCAGCATCACCCCATCGTCGAAGACGCCTACGCTGGGCAAATAAGCGAACGCTACGCTCCTGCCGTTTCAAAGGAGTGCAAACCGTTTCCGGTTTTGCCCGGACTTAATGGTTTCTGGAAAAACGGCGCGGAATACATCGCGCTATTTCCAAATGTCCTATTAGGACTGCACAGGGATCACTATTACGCTGTCCTGATTCAACCGGAAGGCCCGGGACGGACGCGCGAACGGCTTGAGATTTTCTATTTCCACGATGCCGCCCGCGGAAAAGAATACGAAGCCGCACGACGCGAAAATCGAGCACGATGGCTATCCGTCTTCGCCGAAGATCAAGGCGCCGTCGAAGGCATGCAGCGCGGCCGGTTGTCGCCGGGTTACGACGGCGGTGTGTTCTCGCCAGCCATGGATAGGCCAACGCATGCGTTCCACAAGTGGATCGCCCAGGCCATGTTGCAAGGCCGGCAGTCTCGCTTAGCAACAGCCGAATAGGTTCACACCAGCCGCTGCGGCGAACGAAAGGAATTTCAGGATGGCGATGCCAACTCAATGCCCGTACGTCATCGTCGGTGCTGGCATTCACGGTCTCAGCACGGCGTACCATCTGGCGGCGTCGCTGAAGGCCCAAGGCAAAGGTTCCGGCAGCGATATCCTCGTCATCGACAAGACATCGATCGGGGCCGGCGCGTCGGGGATCGCCTGCGGTGTGGTGCGCAACAACTATTTCCAGCCGGCCATGCGCGAACTGATGGCGCATTCCGTCTCTGTCTGGGAAAGCGACCCGGAAGCGTACAGTTACCATCCCGTCGGCTACATGCAGATCAGCCACGAAGGCATGCGAGAGGACGTTGCAGCCATTCACGAGCAGCAGCGAGCGATTGGCTACCCTTCCGACTTAATCGAGGGCGCGGCGCAAAGCGCAACTTACATGAAACGCTTCTTTCCAGACTGGCAGGCCCAGGGCATCACGTCCGTCCTGCACGAGAAGAAAGGTGGCTACGCAAACAACACCAGGGCGCTGTATGGCCTCGCCGGAAAGGCGGAGGCAGAAGGCGTCCGCATTTTGACAGGCGTTATCGTAAAGGGATTTCGCATCGATGGCGGCGCCATCACCGCCGTTGAAACCGACCGGGGCAGCATCGAAACCGATTACGTGGTCGCCGGCGTCGGCCCCTGGGCAAAGACGGTATGGGATATGCTCGACTTGCCGCCGCGGATCTCGATCAAAGGCGTCGATGGACAGCTGCACGATGGCGTTCCCATGTGGACCTACTGGTCGCTGCAAGAGGGCACGCTGGGCGTCGACCCCGATTATCAGAAAACCGCGGACGGTGCGATGCCGCCGGTAATCCACGTCGATACCGACGCACCGCTGCTGTCGGATGTCGACGGATCGCTGATTATCGAACAGCCTTGGGGCATCTATTACAAACCGGACTTCCATTTCGGTGGCGTGCAGGGCGGCGCCACGCCCTATGTCGTCCAGACCGAGCCGGATGCCGTCGCGGTCGATCCGTACGGCGTCGACTCGCCGGACTTCGTGGTGAGCGTCGACTTCGCCCATATGTGGTGTTCGGCGCTGGCGCATTGCCAGAAGCGTTTCGAAGGGCAGATCGGCAAATACAAGAAGGAGCCTTCCGGCGGCATCGGATGCTTCACGCCGGACAGCTTTCCGATTTTCGATGTGTTCCGCGAAAACTGCTACATCGTCGCCGACTCCAATCACGGATTCAAAATGCTCGGCGTCGGAAAACTGGTCGCGGAAGAGATCGCGGGTTCTGCGTCGCGCCTGTTGGAGCCTTTCCGCTTCTCACGCTACGCGGCAGGTAAACTGCACCCCGTCTCGAATAGCCCTTTTCCCTGGAGTTAGAACCGCGAGTCGGACTTCCGATCCGGGTGATTTTCCGGCGCCGCAGCGATGAAGACAGGCTCTGTGGCGCAAGCTTCCGCGATTCGCAGCATCGTTGGGAACCCGGTTAAATCGACCTCCCGCCGCTGCAACGCGCAGACTTGCGGGTATAGGAAACAGTCCGCCAAACCCGGCGTATCGCCGTGGCAGAACTTGCCCGTGTCCGGATGACCAGCGAGCAATCCCTCGACACCAACGCAGGCAAACTGGCCCCAGTGCCGGTACCAACTCTTCATTGTCTCGTCGTCCCAACGCTCTGCGACATATTCTCGGACACTTGTTCCGGTTCGCCCCTGGATTTCCGCCGCGACCGCCACCGCAATCGCTCGCAACCGCGCCCGGCTGGCCAAACCGGCGGGCAACAGCGACCGCTCGGGATATATCTCATCGAGATATTCGATAATTGCCAAGGATTGGGGGATGACGGCGCCATCATGCACCAAGGTGGGCACGATACCTTGCGGATTGATGCGCCGATAGTCGGCCTCTCTCTGCGCGCCAATCGACAGATCGACTTGCAATTCAGTAAATGCGAGCCCTTTCAACGCCAGAGCCGCGCGCACCCGGTAGCTCGCCGCGGAGCGCCAATAGGCGTAGAGAATGATTTCCGACATTGGCCGCCTCCCTTGCCGATCGCGCTAGTATAGCGCCTTGGAGCTCGAGTCCCGCCCACCCCTACGCGGAAACCGAGCGGCGAAAAGAGAGGGAAAATCATCATGGAAATCGGGATCGATGTCGGTATCTACGGCAGTCTGGCGACGCCGGAGAACGTCCTCGGCTTAGCCCGGTTCGCCGAGGAGCGAAATTACCATTCCATCTGGCTCGCCGATCACATCGTGTTCCCGGCGACCATCGACTCGAAATATCCCTACAGCCCGACGGGAAACTTCCCCGCGCCGGTGACCGACCCGCTGCTGGAGCCCATTGCGACGATGGGCGTCCTCGCAGGGGCGACGAAACGTGTGATGATCGGGACGTCCGTCCTGGTGATGCCGTACCGCAACCCGCTCCTGTTGGGCCGCATGCTGGCGACGCTCGACGTGTTCTCCGGCGGGCGGATCGTGCTCGGCGCGGGCAGCGGCTGGCTGGAAGAAGAATTCAAGGCACTCGCCTCCGCCGACTTCAAGGCGCGCGGCGCGGTCACCGACGAATACCTGGAAATCTTCAAGGCGGTGACGGGCGGCGGCGAGGTGTCCTACGAGGGTGCGCACTATAGGTTCGATCCCGTGCACTGCTACCCCGCCTCGGTGCAACGGCCGCACCCACCGATCCTGATCGGCGGCATCTCGAACCGCGCGCTGCGCCGCGTCGCTGAGCTGGGCGACGGCTGGATGTCCGTTTCCCTCGACCCGGAGCGTCTTCCGGAGCGGCTGGAACGGCTCGGCCGGCTTTGCGAGAAGAACGGGCGCAAGCTCGACGATCTCTGGCTCTGCCACAAGCTGTTCATCTCGATCGGCGAGGAACAGCCGGACGTGCAGGGCGGCCGCAAGCTCGGTACCGGCTCCGTCGAAACCGTCATCGACGACATCAAGCGGTTCCGCGACCACGGTTATCGCACGATCATATTCCGCTATCCGGGCTTCGACGCGGCGGAGCAGACCCGCCAGTTCGACATCCTGGCGGACAAGATAATGCCGAAGGTCTAATTGATCGTCAGCCCGCCGTCGCCGTCGATCCTGCCAGCACGGCCGCAGAACTCCGCCTGCGTCATCGCGGCGACCGTATCCAGGTCGGTAATGTTCGCCCAGGTGCGGCTGCCGTCGTCCAGCAGGCAGGCGGCATGGGCCTTCTCGGGCGCGCCTTTGGCGTCGTACATCACGACGTAGGATTCCACCGTCACGCTGCCGTCATGATCGATTGTGACGCCGCGGCGCGGCATGGCATCGACTTCCGCCTGCAGGTCAGCCCAGGCGAAGGGCTTTTCCGGTGGGGTCGTCGAATAGATGCACAGCGCGTGTTTGGTCAGCAGGCCGCCATTGGCCGTAACCAGCCCGACGCTCCCCGGTTTCGCCCGCAGCAGGTCCGCCGTGCGCGCGACGGCATGCATGACGTAATTGTTCAGCGGGCCGCCGGCGAAGGTTAAACCACCGGTCACCGTCAACGGCCGGTCTTGAGGGATGCCGATCTCGTTGGCGGACACCTGGACGGCCGCCGGAAAGCAACTGTAAAGGTCGATCGTATCCAAATCGCTCACACCGTACCCGGTCATTTCGAACAGCTTCGCCGATGTGAGCCTGATCGCGGGCGAGGTGTGCAGATTATCGCGCTCGGACACGTAGAGATGGTCCCAGGCCTCCGTCCCGGCATGCGGATAGACCCAACGGTCCTCCGGGATACCCAGACTGCGCGCCTTGCCAACCGAGGTCAGGATGAGGGCCGCGCCCTGATCGACGCTGTTGTTGGAGTTCATCAGCTTGGTATAGGGGTAGGAGATCGGCCGGTTCGACGGCGACGGCGTGCGGATGTCCTCCGCGCTGAGCGGCTTGCGGATCCAGGCATTGGGGTTGTCGACCGCGACCTTGTTGAAACCGGCCCATAGCTCGGAGACCCGTTTCAGGTGACCGTCGACGGTTTCTCCGTTGGTGTGCCGCAAGGCGGTCTCGAACATCGGATAGAACTGGATGGGCAACTGGATGCCGCGCTTCATCTCCGCCTCATGCCGCGTCACCTTGTTGCTGCCGAGGAGCAGGTCCGGCGCGGCACCGTCGTCCTTCGTCGTCGGGTTGGCGCCGGGCTCCCGGGTCAGCGGGTTCCAGTCGAGCTCGAGACCGGCCTTGCGCGCGCGCGACTGGGTGCGGCCGCACTCACCGCCCGTCACGACGATGACTTCGCGCTTACCGCTTTGGATATCCAGAAAGCTGCGGTTGGTCAGCGACTGCACGTAATTGCCGCCGAGCGACGTCAGCCCGGTCTCCGCGCCGCTCGCCCCGATCCGCGCGGCCACCAGACGCGCCGGATTGCCGTAGCCCCAGATACCGCGCACGACACGCACCGAATCCGCCGCCTGCAGTATCTGCGAGTTGCCGCTGTCGACGCCGGCGGCCTCGACGGCCTCGACCATCAGTTCGAGCGGTTCCCGCGCGGCGCGCGGATCGTCCTCGCGCTGCTCGACCTGTGCGACGCCGACGATGATCGGGGTGCGGTCATCCGTTGCCATGGGCTCATTCCTTCCGTGAAGCTCCAAAATTTTCGCCGCCGAACGGCATCCGGATATTCGTAAACTAGGCCCTGCTCCGCAAGGGGCCGATATACCCTTTTTTGCCGGCGCGCCGTCCATACGATGGCAGCGGCTGACAGGTCCCGTTTCTCCGCCTCCGACGCAGCGTCCTCCGGGACTAGCGGCCGGTGCGGCCCCATGCGAAACTTTCCGCAGACACTCGGTTCACTTGGATTGCAAAGATGGACATTGTGATATCGGCGGAAGACGATGCCTTCCGCAATATGGTTCGCGCCTTTTTGGAAGAGGCGTTGACGGAAAATTTGCGGGACGCGGCGCGCAAACGGACGAGCCTGTGGCAGGACATCGATTCTTCCATGGAATGGCAGCGCATCCTGCACGCCAAGGGTTGGGCCGCACCGGATTGGCCCGTCGAGTTCGGCGGCACCGGTTGGTCCCTGGTGCAGCGCTACATATTTGCCCAAGAATGCGTGCGCGCCGAGGCGCCGTCTCTGATCCCGATGAGCCTGAAGATGTGCGGTCCGATGCTGATCGGCTACGGCACCGAGGAACAGAAAGCCCACTACCTGCCGCGCATCCTGAGCGGCGAGGATATCTGGTGCCAGGGCTATTCCGAGCCAGGCGCCGGCTCCGATCTCGCCTCGCTGCAAACGAGGGCGGTCAGCGATGGCGACGTTTACGTGCTCAATGGGACCAAGATCTGGACCAGCTACGCGCAGCACGCCGACATGATGTTCGCTCTGGTCCGCACCAAGACCGGCGGCAAGCGGCAGGAAGGAATCAGTTTCCTGCTGATCGACATGACGTCGCCGGGCATCACGGTCCGGCCGATTGTCAATATCGCCGGCGTACATGAGTTGAACCAAGTGTTCTTCGAGGACGTCCGCGTCCCCAAAGTCAATCGCGTTGGAGAAGAGAATAACGGCTGGACGGTGGCGAAGTACCTGTTGGAGTTCGAGCGCTTTACCATGGGTTCGGTCGAATTGCGCCGTACTCTTGGCCGAATTGAAGACCTGGCCAGAGTAACGCCGGTGGGCGGTAAAAGCCTGATGGAGGATTTGGACTTCAAACGCCAGCACGCGCGTCTCGAAGTCGATGCCTTGATGCTCGAAGCATCCGAACAGCGCGTGCTCGCCAATCTGAGCGCAGGCAAGCCGCCGGGGCCGGTGTCCTCATCCCTCAATATTCAAAACGCAGAGACTTTGCAGCGCGCGGATATGCTCGGTGTCGAGGCACTGGCCTACTACGCCGAACCCTACCAGCCGGAAGCGCTGGAGGTCGGCCGCAACAGGCCGCCGATCGGCCCCGAGCAAGGGGTCGCGTTCGTACCAATGTATCTCAGCAACCGGATGAAAACCATCGCCGGCGGCTCGTCGGAAATTCAGCGCAACATCGTCGCCAAGGCGATCCTCAGGCTTTAATTGGCCTCAATCGGGCGCGTCGCAGGGCACCGTGCCCATATCCGCCGGGATCGATACTTCCAGCAATTCGAACGCGTCCGACGTCGCCGTCTCGTTATGCGGTGTGTTGCCGGGGACGTAGAGCGAATCCCCAGCCGAGATGCGTTCCTTGCGGCCGCCGGCGAATTCCAGGTCGACCCAGCCGCTCAGCATATAAACGAACTGGCCTTCGCAGAGATGGACGTGCCAGCCCGTCTCTTCGGACAGGCCTTGCGTGGCTTTGGTTATCTGGGCGCGGATTTTGCCCTCGCTGGCCTTGGTGACGCCCAGCTCACGGTATGTAAAAAATTCGCGGCGGCCCGGCACCATTTCCGGATTGTCCGCCTTCGAAACCGTCACATCTTTCGTCCTATCGGCGACGTCCACACTCATATCTCTCTCCTCGCATTACGTTGAATTTATGTTACTCGGCCACCTGCCCTTGTTCGGCGCCTTGGTAGTATATTTTGCGCTGCTCCACGTCGGCCTTTTGATGCAAAGCGACGGTGACCGGATCGAAATCTCGGGTCGGCTCCGGCTCCAATTCGAAATTTCCGAAAGGGTCGTTGCCGCGCACCAGCGATGCACAGTCCCAGTCCGACAGTGTCTGCCGTGCGCTCGGCGGCATGTAGCGGATGCCGATGCCGATGCGCCGGTCGTCGCTGCGGTTCGGGTCGGAAGCATGCGCCAGCCGGTAATCGAACAGCGCCACCTCGCCGGGTTCTAACTCCAGTTTGACCGCTTTCGACTCGTCGACATCTATGATCGCCTGTCCCCGGGTCAGCATATTGTCCTGCTCCCAGGTGTCGACATGTTCCAGCTTTGGACCGCGGTGCGAACCGGGCAGCAGACGGAGGCAACCGCTCTCCTCGGTCGACAGCGATACGGCGAGCCAGGCGGACACGAAACGGTCACTTTCGACACCCCAGTAATTACTGTCCTGGTGCCAGGACACGTAGTTCACGCTGTCCGCCTCCTTGACGAACCAGTGGGTCGTCCAGCACAGGATGTCGGGCCCGGTAAACGGTTCGACCACATCGAGCAATCGCGGATCGCGAACGATATCGGCCAACCACTTGAACAGCAGGTGGCTCTTGAATCGATACGACCCTTGGAACGGATCGCCCGGCCGCGGCCTGTCTTCGCGGAACACCGGCCCGCGTTCGGCTTCGACCGCCTCGATCGAGGCGCGCAGCTTTGCAGCCTCCTCCGTCGAGAAAATCCGTATCGGCGAGATGAACCCATCTTCGCGATATTGCGTCATCGCGGTCTCGTCGATGAAAACGCTCATATTCAGCTCCTCGCGGTAATGCGTGCGCTGAGTGTAGGCGCGTAACGGTTCCTTCCGCAATGGATCACGACGTATGATGTCGCTAACACACGATATGACCGGTCTATGTAACAGATGATCTGTCCGGTTTTAGATTTCCTCCAAATCTGGAGGAATCGGATGCGCCGGACGGAGCAGTTGCAGGGACTGAGATTGATGAAGTTCGAGGATGTCTA
>JAKZTB010000028.1:0-5638 GCA_047517345.1 Alphaproteobacteria bacterium | reverse complement strand
TGCCAGAAAACGCCGCTCGGCGGAGTCAGGCGGCTCTCATGACGTCGTCAAGCCAAGCTTGGAAACGACCCAAATCACCTTCAGCAGGTGCGCGCTCCCTCATCTCGCACCTTCAGCCCGGACAAAAAATTGTTCCTGCCCTGCAGCCAGTTCGGTTTCGTCGACCGGAACGAGACCTTTTTCCCAACGGTCAGCGGGAACAGATTGCCGGTGGATTCGATCTTCGCGTCGATGAGCTGCGCCTTGCCGGCCGACCGTGCGACCGCCCGGGTCGGGATCAGGGCGCCGTCGCTGCCGACCCAGCGCCGGCCCAGGCTGTCGCGCCACCAGACGCCGTCGCCATCGATGCGCTCCACCGTCTCCGCGACGAGCGTGTCGCCGACCTTGTAGCGAAAGACATCGCCGACGCGGAAGGTGGGCATCTCCGCCGCGCCGATCTGCGCTTTCGGTTCGAAATCCGGATCGGCGGCGATCAAATCGATCGTGTCGTCGGTAATGCAGCCGGACAGGGTCATTGCCACGCCGACAATGAACAGCCGTGCCATGGAACGTCTTATGAGAACCCCGCTCAAGGTAAACGGAACATCTTGGATTTTTCCAAGATATGGTAATTAGCAAGTATCGAACCACAACATATCGATAGACTCGGCCGGATTCAATCGGCGAATGCAGTTCAAGGTGGAATAGTTGCGGGTCACCGCGCATAACAGCGCCTCATGGTATCAGGTGGGAACCACTAGGAGGCGCTTTGACCGGCCCGTTGAACCGCACGCTCTCCGTGGCGCCGATGATGGAGTGGACCGACCGGCACGAGCGCTATTTCCTACGCCTGCTGAGCCGCCGGACGCTGCTCTATACGGAGATGATCACGACCGGCGCATTGCTGCGCGGCAACGCGGCGCGGCATCTGCGGTTCGATCCTGCCGAACATCCCCTTGCCCTGCAATTGGGCGGCGCCGATCGCGATGCGCTCGCCGCGTGCGCCGCCATGGCGGAGTCTTGGGGCTACGACGAAATCAATCTCAATATCGGCTGCCCCAGCGACCGGGTGCAGGCGGCGCGCTTCGGCGCCTGCCTCATGGCCGAACCGGCGTTGGTGCGGGATTGCGTGATATCGATGCGCGCCGCGACATCGATACCGGTTACGGTGAAATCGCGCATCGGTATCGACGACAAGGATTCCTACGATGACCTCCACGACTTTGTCGCCTGCGTCGCCGAAAGCGGTTGCGCGACCTTCGTCGTGCATGCCCGCAAGGCGCTGCTGTCCGGGTTGAGCCCGAAGCAGAACCGGGAAATACCGCCGCTGCATTACGATTTTGTCTATCGGCTGAAACGGGACTTCCCGGACCTGACCGTGGTTTTGAACGGTGGCGTCTTGTCGCTGGAGGCCGCCGAAGAGCATTTGACGCGGGTCGATGGCGTCATGATCGGACGCGCCGCCTATCGCGACCCTTGGATCCTGGCCGAAGCCGATAGCCGGTTTTTCGATGACCCCGATCCCGTCGAATCACGGCATGCCGCGGTCATCGGGTATATGCCCTATGTCGCGGCGCGCTTGTCAGAAGGCGTTCCGTTGCGTGCCATGACGCGTCACATCCTCGGCCTGTTCAACGGTTGCCGCGGCGCGCGGCAGTGGCGCCGTTTTCTCAGCGAGAACGCGTACCGCACCGATGCGGATGTCGGCGTGATCGAATCGGCGCTGAGCTTCGTCGAAGCCGGCGATGCGGCCGGCCGCGCGGCGGCTATTTGAAGCGGTAAGTAATCCGACCTTTCGACAGGTCGTAGGGCGTCATCTCGACCGTGACCTTGTCGCCGGCGAGGACGCGGATGCGGAAACGGCGCATTTTCCCGGCGGTGTGCGCCAGGACTTCATGATCGTTTTCCAGTTTCACGCGAAACATCGCGTTGGGCAGCACCTCCGTCACGGTGCCGTCGAACTCCATAAGTTCCTCTTTTGGCACGGATCATCCTTTTCTGTTGATACGAACTGTGGCCAGAAAATGGGTCAAACGCCGCACGAAAACAACCGTTTTCTGGCATTTCCACTGATTCCGCCAATATGCAATGCCGTTAATCCACCCTGCCGAGCGGCAAAGCCGTCGTGTATTTCACCTGTTTCAGCGCGAAGCTGGAACGGATATTGGCGATGCCCGGCACCCGCGTCAGGTGGTCCATGAGAAAGCGTTCATAGGCCGGCAGATCTTCGACGACGACCCGCAAATGATAATCCGCATCGCCGGTCATCAGATAGCATTCCATCACCTCGGGCCGGGCCAGAACGGCGCTTTCGAAGCGCTCTAGCGCCGCTTCGATCTGTTTCTCCAAGGTCACCTGGACGAAGACGCTGACCTGAAGCCCGAGCGCCGCCGGTTCGACCAGGGTCACATAGCGCGAAATGACGCCGGACTCCTCCAATTCCCGCACCCGCCGCCAGCACGGCGACGCGGAAACCCCGACCTGTCCGGCGAGGTCGACATTGGCGACGCGGGCGTTGTCCTGCAGGACGGCAAGGATTCGCCGGTCTATCTCATCCAAATTCATTTTCGGTGCGATATACCAATAAATTCGAACAATTGGAAGAAAATTGCTCTTTTTACGGGACACGACGCAAATATAGGTAAGATCGTCGGGCAGATCGAGAATATAATAGCCCGATCATACCGCCCCGGAGGAACCTCGTTATGCCACAGCCTGGAAATACCAATCTCCGTCTCGTGGACAGCGCCGCGTCGGCCGCCCCATCGCCGGACCGGCTCGCCTGCCTCACCGAAATCGAGCGGAAGGTCCTGTGGCTGTCGTCATGGATGATCCACAACGCCAATTACATCCGGCCGAGCCGCGACGGGTTGAAAGTCGGCGGACACCAGGCCTCTTGCGCATCGGCGGCGACGGTGCTGACGGCGCTGTACATGGACGTGCTGCGGCCCGAGGACCGTATGGCGGTCAAGCCGCACGCCAGCCCGGTCTATCACGCGCTGATGCACATGCTGGGCCGGCAGGATATTTCCATGCTGGAGAATTTCCGCATGCTCGGCGGGGCGCAATCCTATCCGTCGCGGACCAAGGACGGCTTTGACGTGGACTTCTCGACCGGCTCGGTCGGATTGGGCGTCGCCGAAACCCTGTTCGCCGCGTTGGTCCAGGACTATGCGCGGCTGAACGGGCACATGGGCGACGGCGTCAAGCCGGGCCGCATGGTGGCGCTGATGGGCGATGCGGAGCTTGATGAGGGCAACGTCTTCGAAGCGCTGCTCGAAGTCTGGAAGTACGATGTCGGCAATCTCTGGTGGATCATCGACTACAACCGGCAGAGCCTCGACGGCGTGATCAACCACATGCTGTTCCAGAAAATCCAGAGCTTCTTCGGCACCGTCGATTGGAACGTGGTGACCTTGAAGTACGGCAAGAAACTGGAAGGCGCGCGGCACGGACCGGCCGGCGAGGCGGTGCTGCACTGGATCGACGAATGCCCGAACGACCTGTATTCGGCGCTGACCTTCAAGGGCGCGGAGTCCTGGCGCGCAAGGCTGAAAACCGATCTCGCCGGAACGTCCGGGCTCAAGACCTTCCTCGACGGGCATGACGACGCGTCGCTGCACGGGCTGATGACCAACCTCGCCGGCCACGACATGACCTCGATTCTGGAGGCCTTCCACGCCGCGGAGGGCGACACGCCGTGCTGTTTCGTCGCCTATACGATCAAGGGTTACGGCACGCCGCTGGCCGGTCACAAGGACAACCACGCCGGCATGATGAACCCGGAACAGATGGACGGTTTCCGCCAGGCCATGGCGGTGCCGGAAGGCGCGGAATGGGACCGGTTCGCCGGCCTCGATATCGCCGCCGCGACGCTGCAGTCGTTCCTCGACGACGTGCCCTTCGCGCAGGAGAAAATGCGCCGGCATACCGCATCTTCGGTTTCCGTTCCCGACTTGGGCCTGCCGCCGGCGGACAAGGCGTCGACGCAGCAAGCCTTCGGACAGATCCTGCACGAACTCGGCCGCGGCGACAGCGACCTTGCGGCGGCGCTGGTGACCACCTCGCCGGACGTGACCGTGTCGACCAATCTCGGCGCCTGGGTCAACCAGCGCGGCCTGTTCAACCGGCACGAACATCCGGACGTGTTCCGCGAGGAGAACGTCGCCTCGATCCAAAAATGGGTGCGCTCGCAGTCCGGCCAGCATTTCGAACTGGGCATCGCGGAGAACAATCTGTTTCTGATGCTGGCGGCGCTGGGCCTGTCGGAACCGTTGTTCGGCGCGCGGCTGCTGCCGGTCGGCACCTTGTACGACCCGTTCGTCAACCGCGGGCTCGATGCGCTGAACTACGCCTGTTACCAGGACGCCCGGTTCATGGTCGCGGGCACGCCGGCGGGCGTTACCCTGGCTCCGGAAGGCGGTGCGCACCAGTCGGTCAACACGCCGCTGGTCGGCATGTCGATGCCGGGTTTGGCCTATTTCGAGCCGGCCTATGCCGACGAGCTGGCGACGATCATGGGCTGGGGCTTCGACCATATGCAAGCGGACGACGGCGGCTCGGTCTATCTGCGGCTGTCGACGCGCAACATCGCGCAGCCCGAGCGAACCCTGACGGCGGCGGATCGGACGGCGATCACGACCGGCGCCTACTGGCTGGCGCCGCCGGCGCAAGCGGCGGATCTAGCGATCGTCTATGCCGGCGCCGTCGCGCCGGAAGCGGTCGCGGCGCACGCGGCGCTGCTCGACGATATTCCCGGCGCCGGCCTGCTCGCGGTGACCTCGCCGGACCGGCTGCATGGCGACTGGCTCGACGCCAAGCGCCGCCGCCGCGCGGGCGACCGCGCCGCGCGGGCGCAGATCGAAACAATGCTCGGCCTGTTGGCGGCGGACGCGGTGCTGATCACGGTGATCGACGGCCACCCGACGACGCTGTCCTGGCTCGGCGCGGTGGGCACGCAGAAGGTGACGGCGCTCGGCGTCGACCGGTTCGGACAGTCTGGCGATCTCGTCGATCTCTACCGCGCGGTGGGCATCGACGAAGACTCGATCCTCGACGCCGCCGCCTCGGCCTGCCTCACGCGTATTAGCTGACCGCAGCGGTTTCGCCGCCGCGCAGCTCTTCCAGTGCGTGGCGCACGACCTGCCAGGATGCGGTCAGGGCGAGGCCAGCCATCACGACGGCGACGACAATGTCGGGCCAGCCGGTGTCGCTGGCGAAGACGCCGGCGGCGGCGATCATCACCGCGACATTGCCGATCGCGTCGTTGCGGCTGCACAGCCAGACCGAGCGCATGTTGGCGTCGCCCTCGCGGAACCGGATCAGCAGCACGGCGCAGAACACGTTGGCGGCGAGCGCGGCGAAACCGATCGTGCCCATCACCTGGAAACCCGGCAGGGTGCCGCTGACCGCCTGCCACGCCGCCATCGTCAGCACGAAAATGCCAAACAGCCCCATCGAGACGCCCTTCAACAGGGCCGCCGCCGCGCGCCAGCGTAGCGACTTGGTCAGCACGAACGTAAGCGTTCGTTCAGGCCGTGGAATGGGTCCCGTCAAGCGCATCTCCCACGTTGAGGCGAGGCCCCACAAGGTGCTGTCTTTCTGCTGATAACGCGATTTACCATGCGCTATCGTCGTGCGCATGGTGGTTCTGGACGAG
>JAKZTB010000027.1:0-5936 GCA_047517345.1 Alphaproteobacteria bacterium | reverse complement strand
AACCGACGGGGCTTTTGGTTCCTTCAACCCGTCGGCGCCGCCGCGCCCGTTGACTCGCCATCGACCGGGCGCGGCGGCACCTACATACACAAACCGCCCGGCACACGCGCCTGGGGCTCGCCCGTGTCATTCTTCCCACCGTTGGGAAGAATGCTGCGAGGGGCGGGGCGGCATCCCCGCGAACGTGGGATGAAAAGAGGGAAGGCCGCTGACGGAAGAATTTATTATCCGGGCGTATCATACGGTTAGCCTGATAGTTCGAGTCTCTCCTGCGGCACCACCTTTCCTATCTCCGTGATGACACGCCGAGAAATCTTAGATTTTCGCGCTTAAAGAGCGATTTATCTCATCTAAAATTGAGCCGGCCAACATTCTATACTCGGTTGTAGTGAAGGCTCTTGCCGCGTCGCGATTTGCATGTTAGCAGCGAACGATAACTGTCATGAGAATCCGTTCAATCGGACCGGTAATCGGGGGGCGTGAAAGCGGGGGATGGCGTATCAACTCCACAACCTGAACGTCTTGCTGGTCGATGACGATATGTCCATGCGCGCCCTGATCCGCGATGTCTTGGTCGCGTTCGGCGTCAGCAATATCCAGACTGCGAACGATGGAACGCGCGCCTTCGAAATGCTACGGAGCTTTGCGGCCGACATCGTCATCGTAGATTGGGTCATGCGGCCGATGAACGGCCTCGAATTTCTAAAGCAGGTCCGGAATGCGAACGACACGCCGAACCCTTTCGTGCCGGCGATCATGCTAACCGCCTTTTCCGATCTGGAACGCGTCCTGCAGTGCCGCGACGCGGGCATTACCGAATTTCTCGCCAAACCGATCACGCCGGCAACGCTATACAGCCGGATTGTTTCCGTTATCGAAGATCAACGAAGCTTTATCAGGTCCGAAGATTTCTTCGGTCCGGACCGGAGGCGGATCGTGCAACCCCATCCGGGACAGGACCGCCGCGCCGTCGAGTCGGTGATCCACATCAATGCAAATGACGGTGCCGCCGTTTGGCAGATATGAAAATGTTCGGTTCAACGAGTCCTGTAACCGGCGGCTACTGAAAAGCCGGCATTACGTCTTCGCCGAACCGCCGCATCGACGCGATATTCTGCGCGTGGCTCATATCGCCGAATCCTGTCTGACAAAGCAGATGCCGGACCCCGGCGTCACGTAATTCCGCCACCTGCTCCCGGACGCGCGACGGCGAGCCGAATATCGATCCCGTTTCGAGTACGTAGGCGATCGCCTCATTATCGTCCACCGCCGGATCCGTCCACGCGTTGAGCATCGCCGGATCGATTTCGAAGTCGGCCGGGTTGTGTTTTTCCCGCACCTGCATCATGTGCTCTCTCGTGTGCAGCAAGAGGGTCGCGAGCTCGTCCTCGGCCTGCGCATCGGACTCCGCGACATAGACGTTACGCCACAACGCGCTCTTCGAAAGCAGCTCCGTACGGGTCTGCGCATCATGGCCGCCTTCTACCAGGCCCGCCTCGTACAGCGCCCACCGGTCCTTGATCGCCGCCACGGGCAGGCGCGCGGTCAGGATCGGGATGCCGAGGCGGCCGCATTCGGTAAAGGAACCCGGTGAGATGACGCTGCGCCAAAGCGGCGGTGCTGGCTGTTGCACCGGACGCGGCCGGATTTCGGGGATATGAAGCTGATAGTACTTTCCCTCGTAGGTCAGCGGCGACTCGCGCCAGGCGCGCTGCAAAATATCCAACGCTTCCTCCATGCGCGCGCGGCTGTCATCGCTGCGCAACCCATGGCCGACGAATTCGTACTCGTTATAAATCGTCCCCTTACCGACACCGACGTCGATGCGGCCCTTGCTGAGATTGTCGAGCAGCGCGAGCTGCACGGCGAGGCGCACCGGATGGTGGAATGGCATCTGAACGACGGCAAAACCGATCCGGACGCGTTCGGTCCGCATCGCCAGTGCCGCGGCGAAAGTCAAGGCGTCGTTGTAGACGCTTTCTCCGGTGAAATAGTGCTCGGTCAGCCAGACGTCGCTAAAGCCGAGTTCCTCCGCATAGCAGACCTGTTCGATCTGTTGATCGATCCGCATCGCGTCCTCGTCCGGCGTCGGCGACAACGAAAGCGTCAGCCATCCAAATTGCATATCCATGCCCCATTGCTGTGTAGAATTTGTCCTTAGAAACGCGGCGCAATACCGATCCAGACTCAATCTTAAGGCGTCGTACCACTACAGCAAGCAGGTTGTCGTTCGTCACAACACCGGCGCTCTTTTACAAATCGCATCCCGTCTTGTAGGCTTGTCGGATACCCGAACTTTATTGGTTCATCGGCTCGGATTGGCATATGCCGGTTCCGCGCGCAACGTTACGGATGGAGGATTAGGATGGCGGTCGCCGAAGTTATTTCGAAAGCGGAAATGAGCGATGCCGAATGGCAGACGCGGATCGATTTGGCGATGCTGTACCGCGTCCTGGCCAAGTACCGGATGACGGACCTGATCTATACGCACCTCACCGCGCGGATTCCCGACGAACCCAATACCTTCCTGATCAACAATTACGGCGAGATGTTCGACGAAGTCACCGCGTCGAGCCTGGTCAAGCTGGACATGGACGGCAATGTGATCGGCGACAACGACCAGTTCAACTTCGCCGGTTACTGCATTCACAGCGGCATCTATATCGCCCGGCCCGACGCGATGTGCGTGACCCATACCCATACCCGCGCCACCGTTGCCGTTTCGGCGATGGCCGGCGGGCTGCGCCCCCTGTCGCAGCATTCGCTGTTCCCGCTCTACAGCATGGCCTATCACGACTACGAAGGCCCGGCGAACGATCTGGCGGAGCGCGAAACGCTCGGCCGCGACCTCGGCGACAAGTTCTGCATGATGCTGAAGAACCACGGTACGCTGTGCGTCGGACGGACGGTTCCGGAATGTTTCGAATTCACCTACTACCTCGACACGTCGTGCCAGATTCAGATCGACACGATGGCGAGCGGCGACGTCAATGAAATACCGCCGGAAGTCGTTGCCGACAGCCACAAGCAGTACAAAGAGCGCTTCGAATCCGGCGAGTTGGGGCAACGGGCCTGG
Source organism: Alphaproteobacteria bacterium (assembly GCA_047517345.1). GTDB lineage: Bacteria > Pseudomonadota > Alphaproteobacteria > UBA8366. The sequence continues at coordinate 2,860 of JAKZTB010000027.1, read as the reverse complement.
GCGGCGCTGCGCCGTCAGCTCGACCGCGAAGGCGCGAACTACGCGACCTGAGCCGCGCCGCCATGTCGCGGCGAAGCTTCGTCAGTCACCTAGAGTGCAGCGAGACCGGCGACCGTTACCCCGCCGGGGTGCTGCGAAATGTATCCGAGGCAAACAAGCCGCTCTTGGTTCGCTATGACCTCGACCGCGTCCGAGGCGCTGTCGACAAGCGAATGCTGGCCGAACGGCCTGCCGATATGTGGCGCTTTCAGGAATTGCTGCCGGTGCCGGCGGACGCTGAAATCGTGTTCCTCGGCGAGCCGGTCACGCCGCTAATTCCATTGCCGCGCTTGGCAAAGGCGCTGAGTGGCGGCGAAATATTGATCAAAGACGAAGGCCGCATGCCGACAGGGTCCTTCAAGGCGCGCGGCCTCGCGCTCGCCGTAACTATGGCGCATGCGATGGGTGTGCGCTCGATCGCCATGCCGACCGCCGGCAACGCGGGCGCCGCGCTGGCCGCGTATGCCAGCCGGGTCGGCATCGAAACCCATGTATTTTGTCCCGAAGACGCCCCGGAGGTCACGGTGCGCGAGATCGCCCTGCACGGCGCGGCAACCTATCGGGTCAACGGGCTGATCAATCACTGCGGGGAAATTGTCGCCGCCAGCGTTGCGGAAAAGGGCTGGTTCGACTTCTCGACCCTGAAAGAGCCCTACCGTATCGAAGGCAAGAAGACCATGGGGCTCGAACTGGCCGAGCAGCTTGGCTGGGACGTGCCGGACGCGATCTTCTATCCGACCGGCGGCGGTACCGGCCTGATCGGTATGTGGAAAGCGTTTGACGAGCTCAGCGCGATTGGCTGGCTCGGCGCGAAACGGCCGCGCATGATCGCGGTGCAATCGACCGGTTGCGGCCCGTTGGTACGCGCCTTCGATGCCGGCGCGCGCGAGGTTGTCGAGCCTTGGGATCCCGTAACAACCGACCTGCACGGCGTGCGCGTGCCGAAACCGTTCGGCGACCGGCTCTGCCTCGACGCGATTTATGAAAGCGGCGGGTTCGCCACCGCCGTCAGTGACGAAGCGGTCGTTGTCGCGCGCTCGGAGGTGGCTCGGGAAGAAGGCTTGCATCTTGGACCCGAAGGTGCGGCCTGTTATGCCGCCTATCGCCAGGAACTTGCGGCGGGTCGCTTCGGTCGCAACGACCGTGCCGTCCTGTTCAATTGCGGTAACGGCCTGAAATCCGATATGCCGGCCATGGACCGCCATATCGACCGCCACAAGCCGATCGACTTCACATCGATGTAACGGCATTTCGCGGCGCAGCGGCTTGCATTCGCCCAAACGGTGTGGAACCTTCGCGCATCATGTATGCGATAACGATCACCAAGCATCGTCGTTGGCGGCCTGCCTGACAGCCGGCCGGCGAATTATTTTCAACAATGCGTTCGACAAGGCTGCCCGTTTAGAAGGTGGCCTTTATTGTTTGCGGTTCCAGGGCCGCTTTCTTCCGCGCGGTTTCGAATTGAGCGCTAATGGAGGATAGCATGGCCGACGAGTTCGATCTTCAAGATGTGTTGCCCTGGGGCCGGAACCGGGCGGAGTACACCGCGTTTTTCGACCTGGACGGGTTGGCCGCGACGACGCGCATTCTGGACTGCGCGGGAGGGCCGGCTTCGTTCAACGTGGAAATGACCGAAGCGGGATATCGCGTTGTCTCCGCCGATCCCCTTTATCAATTTTCCGGCCCGGAAATATCCGGAAGAGTCGAAGAGACGCGGACGCAAATGATCGCCGGCCTTCGCGCGGCACAGCATCGCTTCGTCATGACTTGGCACGGTACGATCGAACGGCATGAAGAGATTCGGATGGCGGCGGTCCGCCGCTTTCTAGACGACTTCGCAACCGGCATGCGCGAAGGACGATACCGCGCCGCAGCATTGCCGAACCTGCCTTTCTCGGACGGTGACTTCGAGATCGCGCTGAGTTCGCATTTTCTATTTTTGTACAGCAATCACTTCGATGCGGACCGGCATGTCGCCTGTATAGCGGAAATGATGCGGGTTGCTGCAGAAGCACGGATTTTCCCATTGCTCGATCTCGACGGCGAACCGTCGCGCCACGTCGAACCCGTACGCAACGCGCTGAACGAGCGGGGGTTCGAGCCGGAGATCAGGCGTGTCGATTACGAGTTCCAGAAGGGCGGCAACGATATGCTCCGGGTTTATCGGTCAGGGCGGTAGGGCGAAAGGTCCAACCCCGGGTCGCGCCCGCTTGCCAGGTCGGCGATGATCTGCCCGGTTGCCGGCCCCATGGTCAGGCCGAGGTGACTATGACCGAAGGCCAGCAGCACATTCCGATGTTTCGGCGAGCGGCCGATCACCGGCACACTGTTGGGCAAAGTCGGGCGACGGCCGAGCCAGACGCTCTGTTCCGTCGCATCTAGCTCACGGATCGATTCCTGGGCATAGGGCAGCATCGCGCGAATACGGCGGTAGTCCGGCGGCGCATCGACTTTGGCGTATTCGACACCGGTGGCGATCCGCAAGCCGTCTTCGTGCGGCAAGATAGAGAATTTACGGTCCGGGAAGGTGATGAACCGGTTCGGCATGACGGGCGGTTTCGGCAGCATGATGTGGTAGCCGCGCTCGGCCTCCAACAGAACCGATGCGCCGAGCCGTTTCGACAGGTGCCGTGACCACGCGCCGGCGGCAAGAACAATCATATTCGCGTCGAAGTCTCCGGCATCGGTCGAAACCGTCCGGGGCGTCCCGTCCTCGAACCGAACGTCGCGCGCTTCCGCCCGCACGATCGTGCCTCCTTTGGCGACAAAATGCGCGGCAAAACGCGCCACCATCCGGCCAGGGTTAACCGCGGTGCTTGAG
>JAKZTB010000026.1:0-4235 GCA_047517345.1 Alphaproteobacteria bacterium | reverse complement strand
CAGCGCCTCAATCTACAAATATCACATCCAATCAATACGTTGAGAATACTTCACGACCGACTAACTATTTGAAACTAGTGTAATTCAGATCCTGAATCTCGCCGCATTCAATGCGGCGAACTTCAGAATCATCACACTAGGAGCCTGTCCCGTTCTTGAAAAATTCGAGTAGCTTGGAGGCGACAAAGTCCGGTTGCTCCTCGGGAATGAAATGACCGCTGTCCGGCGCGATCAGTCCGGTCACGTTTTCGGCGACGCGGCGCATCGACTGTTCCGGTTCTTCGGCGCGGCCACGCGCTTCCTTTTTCGCGCCGCCCATCGCCAGCACCGGCATCGGCAGCCGAAACCCGGTCTCCAGCAGCGCCCGGTTCGCCGCAGCGTCCTGCGGCAAGGCGCGGTAGAAGGCGAAACCGGCGCGCATCGCGCCGGGCTGGGTATAGGTGCGCAGGTACTCGTCGATCGCGTCCTGGTCGAACGCATCCGGTCGCCAGGAGAAATTGCGGTAGAACCAGCCGAGATAGATGTCCTCGCGGCCGTGGGTGAGGGCGTCCGGCAGGTCCAGGGTCATGTGAAAGGCGTGGTGCCAGCGGCGGCCGCCCTGGCTGAAATCGCCGCCGTCGCCGGGAATGACGACGTCCAGGATCGCCAGTTTCTCGACGGCGTCGGGATGGGCCGAGGCCAGCGCGAAGGCCGTGGGGCCGCCCCAATCGTGTCCGACCAGCAGGAAGGACTCGTGCCCCAACACGTCGTGCACCAGCCGCCAGATATCGTTCGCGACGGTCCGCTTGTCGTAGCCTGTCGCCGGACGAGAAGTATCGCCGAGGCCGCGTAAATCCGGCGCGATGACCGTGTAGTGCGGCGCCAGAGCCGGAATGACGTGGCGCCATTCGTACCAGGTCTCCGGCCAGCCATGCAGCAGCACCACCGGTGGACCGCTGCCCGCCTTGACGTAGTGGATCATGACATCGCCGAGGTCGGCGTAATGGTGCGCGACGTCGTTCATGTTGCTTGCGGCGCGAACGCCACGTCCTCGAAATCGCCGTTGTGGACCGTGACGAAATGGGACATCGGGACTTCGCGCCAGTCCTCGGCTTTCGAATTTAACGGTTCGGATAGGATCATCATTCCCGACTCGGCGGCATCTTTCGTGTGGCCGAGGCCGAAATACAATGTCGGCGCGCGGTTGTCGCTGGCGTAACGGACGGCATGGCTGCGGTCTCCATCCGTTGCCGCCGCGGTGAGGCGCAAAGCCTCGGTAACGCCCGCGCCGGACATCACCGATTCGACCTGGGCGACGGTCCGCGCGAACGCCGTCTGCGGATCGTCCTCCAACCCATTCGACAGAAGAATGTAAAAGAACGTTTCGCTGTCCGTACCGCCTTGCCGGAAACGGTAGAATTTCGGCGAAATCAGGCGGTCGAGTTCATGCCGGATCGAGGCATAGCCGCCGATCTGGCCGTTGTGCATGAAGAGCCAGTTGCCGTAGCGGAACGGGTGGCAGTTGCTGCGCGCGATCCCCGCGCCCGTCGAGGCCCGGACATGGGCGAAGAACAGCCGGCATTCGATCTGTTCGGCGACGCATTTCAGGTTTTCGTCGTTCCACGCCGGCAGCACGTCGCGGAACAGCCCGGGTTGGGGATTGGCCCCATACCATCCGAGCCCGAAGCCGTCGCCATTCGTTGGCGTGACGGCGAGTTGCGCCGACAGGCTCTGCTGGATCAGCGAGTTTTCCGCCTCGAAAAGATAGGCGTCCGGGTGGACCGGCGGTCCGGAATAGGCAAGCCAGCGGCACATGACGAAGAGACTAGGCCGCGTATGCGCAAATGCGCAAGCAGGCTACGCCTTCAGAATTCGCGCGTGGTGGTCGATATGATCGGCGATGAAGGACGCGATGAAATAGTAGCTGTGGTCGTAGCCATCCTGCATCCGGAGGGTTAGCGGTTGTTCCGCAGCGGCGCACGCCTCGCGCAGCAATGCCGGCTTTAGCTCGTCCTCGAGGAACGGGTCGGCGGTACCCTGGTCAATCAGAATTTCCGATTGCTGATGGCCGGAGCGGATCAACTCGCAGGCGTCATGGCGTTTCCAGCGGTCGCGATCCTCTCCGAAATAGGCGGTGAAGGCTTTGACGCCCCAGGGGCAACCGCTCGGCGCCACGATCGGCGCGAAGGCCGAGACCGAACGATACTGGTAGGGGTTCCGCAAGGCGCAGACCAACGCGCCATGACCACCCATGGAGTGGCCGAACAAGCCTTGGCGTTCCTTGTCCGCCGGGAAGTTCTGCTGGATCAACTGCCGCAATTCCTGCGTGATATAGCTATACATCAGGTAGTGCGCAGACCAAGGGCTCATCCGGGCGTCGACATAGAAGCCGGCGCCTTGACCCAGGTCGTAGGCTTCGTCGTCGGCAACGGCGTCGCCGCGCGGGCTCGTGTCCGGCGCGACGATCATCAGGCCATGTTCAGCGGCGTAACGCTGCGCGCCGGCTTTGGTCGTGAAATTTTCTTCGGTGCAGGTCAGTCCGGACAGAAAGGTCAAGACCGGAACCGGCCCGTTCTCCGCTTGCGGTGGCACGAACACGGAGAAGCGCATTTCGCAATTCGTGCTGTCGGCGAAATGGCTGTAAATACCTTGCATGCCGCCGTAGCAGCGATGTTCGTTGAGGATGGAGAGGGTCATGTGGGTACGTCGTTCGATCCAAGCGACTGTGAGCGCTCATTCGGTACAATATTCCGGATAACTTGTCACTGCACCGATTTGACTATCAAGCTTGTGGCTTTTCTCAGATTTGTCTATTCAATAAGCTGTCAATTCGTCCATAGAGCTGGCACTACGATTTTGATTTTGCAATTTTATTAGGACGTTATGCTGAGCCGCCGGCAACTACTGAAATACTCCGGTGCCGCATTCGCTGCGCCGGCGCTGATGTCGATTTTTCACAGGCACGCAGCCGAGGCTGCCCGTTCGGCGATTCCGCGCAGAACAAAAAACCCGATAAATGTCGTGATCGTCACCGCGGACGATCTTCAGTGGCAGTCGTTTGGCGCCACAACCAAGTCCGGCGAGAGCATTACGCCAAACCTGGATCGGTGGACAAAAGACGGTGTGCATTTTTTGAATTCGAATGTGCAAATTGCGTCCTGCATGCCCTGTCGGTCTTCGTTCTTGAGCGGTGTCTACCCGATCCACAACGGATCTTGGTCTTTTATCGGTGTTTTGCCTGGCATTACGACTTTGCCCGAACTGTTGAAACGCTATGGCTACTATATTGGGCTGATCGGCAAGACGAAGCACACTTTACCCGGAAGGCACCACGCTTTCGACGCAGTAATTCCCGGAAGGAAGCTCGGGATGGGCCGGTCGCCGAGCGCGTTTGTTCAGTATACGCGCGACGTCATCGCCGAAGCGGAGGGCAAGTCTTCGCCCTTCTTCTTGAACATCAATTTTCACGACCCGCATACACCGTATCCGGCAAGCGACGAAGAGCAGTCGGCGAACCTGAAATCGTACGTGCAATGGTTTGCGACGAAAACCGGGATCACGGATCTGCTTGGCAGCCCGCGACTGAAGTACCAAGGGACGACACCCGGCGACTCGCTTCGATATGATCCAGACGACGTTAAGGTGTTTGAGTTTTTGCCCGATATTCCGGCGGCGAAACGGGAAATGGCGGAATACTATACCGCGGTGAACCGCATGGATCAGGCGTTTGGACAGGTTATCGAGGCAATCAATGCGGCCAAGCGGGAGACACTTGTCATCTTTTTTAGCGATCACGGTATGGCGGTGCCGTTTTCAAAACAGAACGTTTATCGAAACTCGACGCGGGCTTCGATGGTCGTCAACTGGCGCGGCAATCGCAGCCCGGGACGCGTGGATAGCGTCAATTTCGTCGATGCGATAGACGTGTATCCGACAATTCTTGATATCCTAGGCGTGCCACCTCTCGAATTTTTCGATGGGAGATCGTTCAAGGCACTCTTGGAGGATCCCCGCGCGACCCATAAGTCGGAGACATTCGCGTATTATCACGCGAACGGTCAGGCGCGCGGCGCGTATCTTTCCTTTCCCATGCGTGCAATTAACGACGCGCATTGGGGGGGGTGCGAGTCTCGCATGGCAGTGATGTCTGCGGCTTGGTTCGTTGAGTTCAGGCAGCGATTGCCATGGCTGCTGCACGTGGACTGATGTTGTCGTTGGCCGGTGTGTCGGTTGCGCTGATCAGGGCCTTCCATGCC
>JAKZTB010000025.1:0-16090 GCA_047517345.1 Alphaproteobacteria bacterium | reverse complement strand
CGCTCCTCGACCCCCAGGGCCGGAGCGCCCATCTCTTGCAATGTCATCGATTCTCTCTCTGCGGTCATTGGTATTCACCTCCACCGCCCTACAGTAATTCCAAGCGGGGCCGGTGTCTCAGTGATGTTGGCAGAGAGGGCTCTTCTTCCACATCCTCGCCGCTCTCCGACGGGATGATTGCGTGGCCGATCCGCTGTTGTATTTCGGCTTCTTCTATCGACTGGGCAACGTTGACCGTGACAGCCACGGCGACTTCCGGGTGGAGGCGAATACGATAGTCGTGCAGTCCCAGCATTTTGAGCGGGCGTTCCATGAGCACCTGGTTGCGTGTGACTGTAAAGCCGGCTTCCGATACGGCGTCGGCGATATCCCGGCTATTCACCGACCCGTATAATTGGCCGTTGTCGCCTGCGCTACGGATAATCGCAACCGTCAGACCTTTCAGCTTTTCGCCGACCTTCTCCGCCTCCGCGCGCCGTTCGAGATTGACGGTTTCCAGCTGCGCCTTTTCGCTTTCGAAATAGTCGAGATTGCTTTGCGTCGCGCGAAGCGCTTTCTTCTGCGGCAATAGGAAATTGCGCGCAAAGCCCGGCCGGACGGTGACGACATCGCCCATCTGACCAAGTTTTTCAATACGTTCCAACAGTATGACTTGCATGTTCTCTACCTCCGACAACGGACGGATCAGGTGAAACGACGTCTCAGCCCGACCCATTGTTCGATCAGTCCCAACGCGGCAACGACGATGATAAGCCGGTCGAATATGATCAGCATTCCGTAAAATAAGATGAGCAAAATGAACCCGACAGGTTTGTTGCGGCATAGCGTGTGGACAACCGCGAGTCCAACGAAGAAGAAGGGTATGAAGAGGATGATTGCGAGGTTTACGCCGTAGTAACCGATCGATCCAGGGAGAAGCAGCCCCGCCGCGGTTGCGGCGGCGGTGGCACCGGCGAGCGGAAACCAATACGGCAGATCCATCGACACGATATCGGGCGACGGACGGATATCGCGCTGAAATCGAACCAAAACGCCCTGGGCGAGAGCGGCATTGATCATCGTCATAATCAACCATGAGGACACCGCGAAACCCGGGAGGACCGGCGCTATCTTCGCTACGAACAGATCCCGGAAGTCGGCAGCCGACTGGGAAAGCAACATGTCCGCCATGCCTTCCGCAAATTTTCGGACGGACCCTTCGAAGCCGTCGGGAAGAAAGGCGAGCCATAATGCGACGACGCTGTAGATCAGAGCACCCAAAACGCACAAGATAAACACAATATGTCCGGCAGGGTACCAGGCTGGATTTCCCTGATCGTCGTTCCGGGACAGCAACGCCTGCCTGACCAACAGAATAGTCGGTGCCGTGGTGACAGCCAAAAATACCATCGCCGTCACACCGCCGCCCGGAAACCACACGCCGATCGTCGCCGCCACCCCGGCAGTCGCCGCAGCATTCAGGCCCAAGCTGAAGCCGACCAGATACAGCGGCAACGCCGTGAAATAGGCGAAAAACAATCCACCGGGCGCAATTGCGGCCAAACTATATATCAAGACGCTGACGGCGCCGCCGCCAATCGCCAACAGCCAAAAGCGAGACAACTCACGATCTCCAGAAAGACGCTGCTCTATTTGATGACGTAAGGCAGCAAACCGAGAAATCGGGCGCGCTTGATGGCCTGGGCGAGTTCGCGCTGTTTCTTGGCGGAAACGGCGGTGATCCGGCTTGGCACGATCTTGCCGCGCTCGGAGATGAACCGCTGCAGCAGCCTGACGTCTTTGTAGTCGATCTTCGGTGCATTCTGCCCACTAAAGGGACAAGATTTACGGCGCCGGAAAAAAGGTCGGCGGCCGCCGCCTTCGGGTCTACCCGCATTCATGCTTTGTCTCCCGCGGGCTCAGGGGCCGCTTTCTTTTCCGCTTTATCCTCGGATTTCGGTGGCGTGCGCTCTTCCCCGCGACCCCGGTCCCGTCCGTAGCGACCGCCGCGTTCATTGCGGCTCGCCAACATCACCGAAGGTTCCTCGGGCAATTCGTCCGATCGGAGCGTTATAAATCGAAGGACATCTTCGTGGAGGCCCATCTGGCGTTCCATCTCGCGGACCGAATCGATGGAGGCGTCCATGTTAAAAAGGACGAAATGCCCTTTCTTGTTCTTTTTCATGCGGTAGGCGAGGCTTTTCAGGCCCCAATATTCGCGGCGTGCGATCGTTCCACCGTCACCGGTGATGATCTCCGCCATCGCGTCGGCGATTGCCTCGACTTGCGTCGAGGAAATATCCTGTCGCGCGATAAACACGTTTTCGTAGTACGGCATTCGGTACTCCCTACGGCTAGTGCGGCTCGGCGTCGCAAAACGGCGATCAGCCCGAACCATGAGCCGGCTGCGGTATACAGCCAGCAAGGAGTTATTGGTTTCGGAAGGCGCGCACTATACACATTTCGAACCCATGGGAAAGGAAAATCGCCTGTCCGTTCGCTTGGCCAATGTCGACTGGTTTCGATATAGTGCGCCCGTCGAAACGCTTGCCGGAGAACGCGACCGTGATTGCCTCGATGACCGGCTTTGCCCGTGTGCAGGGAGAGCATGGCGCCGACAGCTGGGTTTGGGAAATTAAGAGCGTAAACGCCCGCGGTCTCGACGTTCGCGTTCGGCTTCCGTCCGGTCACGAAGATGTCGAGACGGCAATTCGCGAGGCCATCGCGAAGCGCTTTCGGCGTGGTTCGTTTTTCGCATCGTTGAACTTGCAGCGCGCCGAAGGGGACGAGCGGCTTCAAGTTGACCGGGACCTGCTCGAACAACTCCTATCAGTGACCGGTGAGCTCAGCGATGCCAAGCCGAATATCGAGTTGCTGCTCGGCGTTCGTGGAGTTGTATCGCCAGCGGAACAAATAGTGGATGAGAAAACGGAATCGGCACGCCGAAATGCTTGCGCCGAAAATTTTAGGAGCGTTCTCGATGCGCTCGAACAGGCGCGGCAGGAGGAAGGCGCGCGGTTGGCTGAAATGTTGGCGGCAAGGTTGATCGAAATCGAATCGTTTGTTTCCGATGCCGAATCCGAAGCCGCGGCGCGTCCGGAAGCTCTGAGAAAACGGTTGCAATCGCAACTCGCCGAACTTTTGGAAAACACGCAAGCGGTTTCGGAAGACCGGCTGGCGCAGGAACTGGCGCTTATCGCCGTGAAAAGCGATGTCAGAGAAGAGATCGATCGGCTTGGCGCCCATGTGGCACAGGCACGCGATCTTCTCGCCGAACAAGAACCTGTTGGGCGTCGGCTCGATTTTCTTTGTCAGGAATTCAACCGCGAAGCCAATACGCTATGTGCGAAGTCTAATAATGTCGAGCTGACCCGCATCGGTTTGTCGCTCAAGGCGTCGATCGACCAACTGCGCGAACAAGTTCAGAATGTGGAGTAGGGTGCGGTGAGTTCGGATCCATATGCGGTACAGCGACGCGGGCTCATGTATGTGCTTTCCTCGCCGTCGGGCGCCGGCAAGTCGACGATCGCGCGGGCGATATTGGATCAAGATCCGCAGATCACGATGTCGGTTTCTGCAACCACCCGCTCGAAACGACCGGGAGAAAGGCCCGGCCAAGACTACCTATTCATCGATCTGACCGAATTCAATCTGATGGTCAACCGCCAGGAGTTCCTCGAATACGCGAAGGTATTCGATAATTATTATGGAACACCCGCGGCGGCGGTCCGGGCGTAACTCGAGGCGGGGCGGGACGTGCTGTTCGATATCGATTGGCAAGGTACGCAGCAACTGGCGGAGAAAGCGCGCGAGGATCTCGTCCGCGTGTTCATCCTGCCGCCCACGATGATCGAATTAGAACATCGTCTTGAAACGCGAGCTCAGGACAGCGCGGCGGTGGTTGCGAAGAGGATGGCAAAAGCGGCCGACGAGATGACGCACTATGCCGAGTACGACTACATCATCATCAATCGCGATGTGGAAACCAGCGTCGTCCAAGCGTTAGCGATCTTGAAAGCGGAACGGCTCAAGCGGGATCGGCAAGTCGGTCTGGGCGAATTCGTCAAAGGTCTGCGTCAGGGGCGGTAAGTCTCTCGAATGCGCGCGCCAGGGCCGCGAATTCAGCGATGTCGAGTGTTTCTGCGCGGCGTGTCGGTTCGACGTTCGCAGCTTCCAGAAGTGCCAACGGATCGACCGGTAAAGTTTTCAGCGCCCCGCGCAGCATTTTTCGCCTTTGTCCAAATGCAGCGGCAGTTACCCGCTCAAGAGCCGTTTGATTCGCCGCATATGGAGGCGACGCAAATGGCGTCAAGGAGACGACCGCGGATTCGACGTTTGGCGGCGGCGTAAAGGCGCGTGCGGGCACATTGAACAGCTTTCGGGTCCGGCACCGCCAATTCGCGATAACGGAGAGGCGACCGAAAGCAGGATCTCCCGTGCGGGCCGCAATGCGATCGGCGACTTCGCGCTGGAACATCAATGTCATGCTTTCGAAACATGACGTCTGAGCAAGCCAGCCGATCAATAGGGGCGTGCCGACATTGTAGGGAAGATTGGCCACGATCTTTCGCGGCTCATCGCCCAGGGCGCAGACGTCTATGTCACGCGCATCGGCTTGCAGTATCTCTAGATGTTCTCCCGCCGCCTCTTGCAAGCCGGACAACGCAGCGATACATCGCTCATCCCGCTCGACCGCGATGACTTTTTTCGCGCCTTGACTGAGCAATGCACGGGTAAGGCCGCCCGGGCCAGGTCCAATTTCGATGATGGTGCCCGACCTGAGCGGTCCGGCGGCGCGGGCGATTTTCGTCGTAAGGTTCAGGTCGAGCAGAAAATGCTGGCCCAATGATTTTCGCGCACCGAGATCGTGTGCGGCGATAACGTCGCGGAGCGGCGGCAACGCGTCGATGTCTCGGGTCAATGTCTTTCGGCACCGCGTCGGCGTCGCGCCATCGCGCTGCCCGTTTTCAATGCCGCAATAAGGCTGCTTTCGTTTGCCACGCCGGTTCCCGCAATTTCGAAGGCAGTTCCGTGATCCGGTGACGTTCGGACGAATGGCAAGCCCAGGGTGATGTTGACCGCTCCATGGAAATCCAAGGTCTTGATCGGGATAAGGGCCTGATCGTGATACATGCAAACGGCGGCGTCATAACCGGCGCGGGCACGTTCGTGAAACAGGGTGTCGGCAGGCTCGGGACCTCTTACCGATAAGCCTTCTCGTTTCATGCGTTCGATTGCCGGTCTGATGATTTCAATCTCCTCTCGACCCATGGCGCCGCTTTCGCCGGCATGGGGATTGAGGCCCGTCAAAGCGATGTGCGGCTGCCCTATACCGAAATCGTTTTGCAGCGCCAAAGCCGTCGCGCGCGTCCCCTCGATTATTGTCTCTATTTTTAGAGCGTCGATTGATTCTCGAAGCGACATGTGGACGCAGATCGGCACGACCCGCAATTTGGAGCAGGCGAGCATCATGACCGCGCGCGCGCCATTCCCGGCCAACTGGGCCAGGTAGTCCGTATGGCCGACATAGCCAAATCCGATATCGATGAGCCCCTTTTTGTGAATTGGGTTGGTGACGACGGCTTCCGCCCAGCCCTCCTGCACATGCTCGACCGCTAAGTCGATCGACTCGATAACGGCCGCACCGTTTTCAGGCTGTGGCGAGCCGGGAACGGGCTGTCGGGGCAATCGGTGCACGAGAACAGGCAAAGCGCTGTCATAGACGTTCAGAGCATCCTCGGGCGTATCGATGATTTCGATCGAGACGGGCCAGCCGAGTCGATCTTTCAAAGCACTGAGGCGTTCTGGATCGTCGATCAGATAGAAAGGCGGAACGCGCCGCGAGATACGTTCGAGCCAAGCCTTCATCGCAATTTCGCCGCCGATTCCGGCAGGTTCGCCCATCGTTAAAGCGAGTGGACGCGTATCTTTCATTTCGTCCTAACCTCGGAGGTCCACAAATGCGGATCGTCGCAGGTCCCTAAGATATCGACGCGCGACGAGTTCGGCGCGACTTTGTTGCAACCGCCGGCGAACAGCTTTCCGGCGCACGGGCTTTTTTTTCGGTTCGATGCGGCCGCATATCATTAAGACCAATGTCCGTCCGGATGCCGAAACAACGGGTTCGCTGGGTTCGCCTACTTTTAGTTCGCGAACGGCATTACGTAGCGTCGGCGGCAAATCGCCAAGTTTCAATTTTCCCAGCGGACCGCTCTCCGGTGTTCCGATTTGCTTTATCATTTTTGGCAAATCCTCGCAGCCCGTAAGCGAAGCTCGGATGTCGTCGGCAAGTGACTTCTGCGCCGTCGCGTCGCCATTCCCCTGTGGTGGCAATACGATCTGATGCAAATCAACGATCGTACTGCCGGTCTGAGCTCCTTCAGGCTGCTGTATCTCACGAAGAAACAACAGATTATATCCTGCCAAAGTGCGAATGGGACCTGCGACCTGCCGCGGTTTTAATTTTACCAACTCGGCGTCGAGTTCCCGGCTCAGACGTCCAGGCTGGATCCAACCGATATCGCCACCCTGCGCCGCGCTCGTACTTTGTGAAAATGCGCTTGCGATCGCCGCGAAGTCCGCACCGTCGCGTATTTGTTTGAGCAGGCGCAGCGCGACTTTACGAACCCGTTCGTCTTGGTCGGGATCGTCGACAGAGAGGAAAATCTCTGCGACGCGGTATCGCGGTTTGTTGCGCAACGTTTTTATTCTCTCGATTTCACCGTCGACTTCGCCGTCCGTGACGCGGATTTCGCGGCGAAGGCGTCGCGAAATGGCACGGCTCCACGCGATTTGAACGTGCAATTGCCGACGTAACGTACTAACCGGTATGCCATTGCTGAGCAGTATGTTGGTCAGGCCATTGGCGTTCATGTTGTTCCGTTTAGCGACATCCGCCAATGCCTTATCGACGTCCCGGTCGCTCACCGATACATTGAGGCGATAGGCTTCCTGCGATTGCAATTCTTCGTCGATTAGGTTCCTGAGTATCTGCGACGAAAGGCGGCGGCGGTTTTCCCGCGTATTCGGCATGCCCGTCGACCAAACGACAAACTTTATGCGGTTCACGACGTCAAAAGCGGAGATTACACGGTCATTTACCACTGCCGCTATGCGCAATACGTTTTGGGCTTGGCTTGGCGTATTGAGCGCCAAGAAAACACCGCAAATGGTTATTGCAGATGTTAAAAGGCGGTAGAAACTGCTCCTGTTCTTTGGGCGCGCCATGTATCGTCTGCCTAGTTGGCCGAAGTCGTTACTGTGCCAAGATGTTTGAATGTTAAGCGAAACAGTAGATCGTCCGAAGGTTCGAAGTCTGCATCCCTGGTAAACCTTCGTCGAGCGTCGGTCGTGAATTTAAAGCATTCGTCTTCGTATGTCAGACTAATCCCAGCGAACAACTGGCCGCCATTTTCACCCAAATCTCGTTGTGATTGCAGTCCTACCGACCAATTGTCGTCGAGCTGTGAGCGTAGACCGAAGTTGAGTTCTTCGCGGTCACCGAGACTCGCCTCGCTAATTTCATCTTCTATGAAACGATAGTTTCCCGACAGACGCAACGCATTGGTCCCAAGCGAGAACCCGACTTCATTTCTTTTGAAGTCAAGACTGTCGCCTGCCGACCGAAACCTATACAACAAATTGATATACTGATTCGGTCTCACTTCGATGCGACCGACAAGATCGGATAAGTGCCGCTCGATGCCGACCTCGTTTGCCAAGTCGTCGTCGGGATGAATTCGGTAGCTTTGCCCGAGAAACGCGGTCGATCGTCCGTCGCCGTCCCCGAAAACGCCGAATTTTACGCCGTAGATAACTTTTTGACCACTTTCGACCCTATCTAAACCGGGAAATCTGTCGGCGCTAAGAATGTTAGTGTCGTCAATCTCCACCACGACGCTGTCCTCGCTAAGGATGGTGGCCGGGTTGCTGCCATTAGGGGAAATAACCAGTGCAGCGATGGGTTCGACAACCTGTCGCGTTGACCCCGAATTGCGCACAAAGGGAAATCGCCAATCGAGGGTAATTTGAGGAAATAGGCGCCCGGTGAATCCATCTTCTTCGGTGCTGCCCGCAGCTTGATCTACATAGTACAAGTCACTCTGCAGCGTGGTCCGAAAGGTCGTTATATGGCCCGCGTCGGCGGCGAACGGAATATTGTAGCCGAGTTTCAAAGAGGCGCGCTGAGTGTCTGCGGCATCCGCTCGATAGATCGAAAGGTAATTCGCATCGAGGTTGAAGCGACCACCGAATCGCGTTGGAAGTCCGACATGGTTGAAATCCAGCATCGGAGCGACAATAGGAGTGTTGGGTCGTAGGCCGCTCCTTAGGTTTTGGTATAAAAATGTATTGGCCGAGGCATAGTTGCGTCCTCTTAAACCCTCGACGAATCCATTTGTGGTCAAGGAATTCTCCGGGTTGCCAAAGAAATTGAAACGGCGGAGATAACTCCGGTCTGTTGACCTGCTGATATCGAATCCGGTTCGCCAGGTTTCGTCGATATCGAAGCGGCCGAAACCGAACACGTGACCGCGTATTTCGTCTTTGCGTGTATCTTCGGCGAACTCGTTGCCAATATTACGGTCTGCCTCGGCCAGACTGCCGGAAAATTCCAATTTGCCCGAATCGAATCTGCGTCGGTACTCGCCGGCGAATACAATTCCCTCGTCACGTGTGAATATTGGCGAAAAGGTTGCATCCTGACTCTCGTCTATCGCCCAAAAATATGGCGCCTGGACGAAAGCGCCGAGATTACCGTTCAAACCAAAGGATGGAGTTAGGAAACCGCTTTTCCGTTTCACCGTCGGGTCGGGGTGCGAGAAGAACGGTGTGTAGGCGACGGGTACGCCATATATCTCAAGCCGGGCGTTTTGATAGCGGATTTCCCGTGCGTTTTTGTCGTGGACGATGGTTGACGCTTTCAATTGCCATAGCGGCGCTTTCTCAGGATCGTCCTCGCAGACTTTGCAGGGGGAATACACTGCTTTCGTCAATATTGTCCGCTTGCCGTTCTTTCGTCGGCCCTGAATGGCTGCGAAGCGGCTATCGTCCGCCAGCAGCACACGAATTTGTTCGATTACGCCATCACGCATGTCATTGGAAAGCTCGACATAGTCTGCGAACATCGTATCGCCGTCGGGCTCAAGAACGATGACGTTTCCGGATGCGGAAACCGTGTTGGTTTTCTGATTGTATGTAACAGTGTCCGCGAAAAGGACGTAGTCTTTTTGGGTAATTTCGACATCGCCCTTGGCGACGACGTTACCGAGCTCCTGATCGTGCGTAACGGTATCCGCTTGAATGACAACGGGTGCGCCAGCCGATTGCGCCGCAACGGTAGGCGCTGCGACGATTATCGACGCTGCAAGCAATTTGCGGGCGGCGCGCAACACTATCCATCCTCGATATGGAACAACGCGGTTAAGCCGAGCAACGTGCTCACGCCCGCTGGCGTCCAGGCTGCGAGTAATGTCGGGATACTGGCGGACAGTCCCAGCGCGTAGATAAGATCGGACATGAAGTACAGAAAAAATCCACTCAACACCGCGCCGCAGATCGAGATCGCCGCGCCGCCGCGCCGCGATGTTCGTAACGAAAATATCGCCGCCACGAGGATCATTGCGGCCAGCAATAATGGGCTGGCCAACAGCGAGTGCCAATAGAGCCTGTGGCGATGCCCGGAGAATCCCGCTTTCTCGAGCGTTTCTATGAAGCCGGGCAATTGCCAGAACGACATCGTTTGCGGGGAAGCGAAGCTGTCGAGAATTTTATTGAGGGTAAGGTCGGTGTCGAGACGATGCCGGGCGACGTAATAGGCGCGTTTGTTCGGCGCTGATATCCAAGCGTTTCTTATCTCCCAGTACCCTTCGCGTAAGCGCGCGTTTTCGGCATCTATCCTGCCGATGAACCGGTCTTCTCCTTCAAAAAGGAAAAATATGACGTCGTGCAATGACATATCGCTTTGCGCAACGCGGGTTGCGTGAATGACCGACTGTCCCGCCGCATCCGACTGCCGCAGCCATAGGCCCGCACTGGATACCGAAAGAAGACTTACCGAGCGTTTGAGGTACCGGCTTTCCAGTTGCTCATATTTCGAAAGCATGACCGAGGCGAGCGGGTTGAACAACGCGATTTGTATCAATCCGACGACGACCGCAATTGTTGTGGCGGGGGCCAAAATTTGCCAAGCCGATATGCCGGCCGCTCGGGTCACGACGAGTTCATTGGCGCGCGCCAGGCGCCAGAACGCGAGTGTGGCGCCCAGCAAAACGCAAAATGGAAGCATTTGCTGCACCAAATGCGGCAGCTTGAACACGCTCATCTGTAAAACGACCATCATCCCGATTTCGGCCTTGCCAGCGGACCGGCGGAGCAACTCGACGGTATCGAACAGGAAAGCGACACCCGTGACGCCGACGAACACCGTGGCCAGCCAAAATGCAATATGGCGCGCGAGATAGGCTGATAATGTCGCTGAAAGCCCCATATCGTCTCACGTCGCTGGATTGAGTGAGGGTATCCGATACCACCGAATTCCCGACAGCACATAAAGCGCTGCGATTAACGGTACAATGGCAATAGCATAGAGCGCGGGAACGAACGCCAGGTGCCGACCAGCAAGATTGTGCAAGCTGATATGTCCGATTGCAATCAGACTAACCGCTAGAACGGCTACGATCGTAATTCGAACTTGTCCTCGACGGCTAAACGGGGCGGACATCAGCAATGCGAGTCCGATCGCAGAATAGGTAAAGGGTAAAATGAGCGACGTTAACCGGTTGTGGCCCTCGGCGATCAGTTTCTTGCGTTGATTTTGCTCATTGGCGCTATCGCCGGGGTTAAGCAGCTCCGGCAAATAGCGTTCGCGCGGGTCCCGAAAACGCAAATACGTCGGACTCTGGTCCGCGTTGATCTCGACGACATACTGATCGAAATAAAGCAGCGAAAGCTCGCCCTTATCCCTGTCGACATGTTGGCGATTGCCGTTGACAAGAATGACGCGGGGTCCTTGTTCGGATTGCACGATAGCACCTTGTTCCGCCATCATTGTCACTTGCTGGTCCGGATTCCGACTGTCGTGAACTAAGATTCCGCGTAACTCGCCGCGCGCATTGCGTTCGCGCACGAATACCGTAACTTTCTCTCCCAACGTGTTGAAAACGCCTTCCTGAAGTAGGATCGAGCTGTAGTCGTGCCGAATTGCAAATTGCAAATCCTTGAACTCGCGATAGGACACGGGCAACAAATACAAATTGAGGAATATCATGACGACGGATGCCGTCGCCGCGGCTATCAGGCCTGGTTTTGCGATCGCCAATTGACTCATTCCTGCGGCGCGCAGCACCACCAGTTCGCTATCGGAGGCAAGCCGGTTATAGGTAAACAACGTCGCGCAAAACACGGCAATCGGCAACACGATTGCCAGGAATCTAGGTAGCAGTAAAACGGCCAAATAAGCGAACATCGACAATGGCAAGCCGCGATTGATGATCAAATCGACCAATCGTAGCGACTGGGTCAGCCATATTGCAAAGCAGAGAATCACCGTGACGAATATCGTCACGCCAATAACCTGATTCAGCATGTATCGCGTGATGTAATTCATAGCCTTGATTTTGTCCTCTGCATGAGTAATAACGCGGAGGAATTTGATATACCAGGGATAATTGGCGTTTCTTACGGTCTTGACTGTCTCTTTCAGGGCTGCTGGTAACGCGCCTTATGCACTACTCCTTTCGTTCGATATAGAAGATGTGTTCGACGCCGTATTGAGAGTCCGTCTGCATATCCTCCTCGCCGGTCCATTGGAACGGTTCGAAATGGCGCACCAAATCGTCCCGTTTGAAGGAAATATCGACGACATCCATTTTTTTATAGTACTCGATGACCTTCGTCTCTTCGGCGAATGGCGTGAAAACGGCAATGCAAAGTTTTTTGCCGAAAGAGTGGAGCGCGTTGGCGAGAATTTTCTCCCAAGCGGGATTGTGTTCCAGAACGTGCCGTAAAAGAATCCCGTCCGCGTTGCTTGTGTAGGTAGCAAGATCGACGACCTTATCGACGAACGGGTTGGCGGTGCCGTCGACACCGACATAGGGCGATTTGCAGAAAAGACGGAATCCGCCGCTACCGCAGCCCCAGTCTTCGACCGAATTCAACCCATCCAGGAAGGCGGCCGCGAGGCGATAAGACGTTTCGTCCGCATAGGTCTTTATCTCGGACAGGCCCTCGTAATTGCGCTTCCACTTTCCGACGTTGCTTTCGGTGCGTTGAGAATTTCTGCGCAACGCGGATTTGATCTTATCCAGCATGAAAGGGTCTCCATAAGCTTTGATGCATTTGCCTGAAATGCAGTATTGCGGTATCGCTATCGGTGGGAAAGCGCAACGATTAATCGTCTTCTAAGCGCGCTTTAAGGTGGGCGACGAGCGGCATCAGCCCGGCGAATAGGCCGATTAGAAAGCCGTAGTAGCCCTCTCGGTAGCCTTTTCGTTGGACGTAACATTTGAAAAATCGCGTAAATACGCGGCGAAAATTGCTCGCAAACGAGCCGATTTGTCCCGCAGCGCGCATATCCCTCGCGCGGGCGCTGGTATACCGGTCGAACCGCAGGATCATGTCGGATATGTTGCGGTCGTGATAGTGGATTATGGGATTTTTTAAGCGCCGTTTCTCGCCGTGCAGGGTTATTTCGGGATGTCCTGTCTGGTCGCCCCATTGCTTGGCGCCCGGCGTGTAAAGTCGTACGGCGGCGCTGACGCCGAACGAAGCGCCCCAACCGTACCGCACCAGCCGCGAGCCGATATAATTGTCGAAAGGTATGAGAAAATAACCGGGGGCCGCGTTTTGGATGGTCGTGTCAATTTCTGCGGCAAGCTCGGGCGGCACACGTTCGTCCGCATCCACATCCAGTATCCAGTCACCGGTACAGGCTTCGACGCCGATCTGCAGGCGTGAGCCTTGCAGCGGCCAAGATCCCTCGATCATCCGGTCGGCGAAGCGTTCCGCAATCGCCCTCGAGCCATCGGTACATTTGTCGAGAACGACCACGAGTTCGTCCGCGAACCGAAGCGTTTCGAGACAGTCTTCAAGCTGTGCTTCCTCATTGTGCGCGACGACGAGTGCGGAGAGGCGCGGCCGGGTCACCAACCCGTACTCCATTGGACGCTGTAGGCAATTTTCCAGCTTCTACTGGTCCTGTACATGCGAGGCGTTTAGGCGCACCTAGTGCGAATTGCAAGGTGAAAGGTCGTCATGGCGTATGGCGGCGCGGTACGCGTCTTTTCCTTGATCGGGCATTCCATCTAGTACCGCTGCACAGTGATTATGATTCTTTGGACGTTATCTTATGGATAGGCGCGGGCCATTTTGTCGCGCGCCTGTTCGGTTGAGAACATCCAATTGATGCGGGCGCCGCTTGCATTGCGCTGTCGCTCCCAGGCGTCGATTTCGGTGGCCAGTTTTTCGCGCTCGGCGATGCGTCGATCCAGGCATTGGCGGCGCAGCACGCCGATCTCGATCTCGATCATATTCAGCCAGCTGGCATGCTTGGGCGTATAGTGAAATTCCAACCGGCGCAGGACCCGTCGGGCTTCTGCCGGCGGCAGGACCTGATACAAAGCCGCGGCGGAATGTGTCGAGAGATTATCCAGCACGACCCGGATGCGCTCCGCCTCGGGAAAATGAAGGTCGGTGAGATCACGCATGTATTCGGCGAAGTCCCGCGCCGTGCGCCGATCGGTGACTTTCACCTTGCGCCAGGGCCGGTGCGCATCGAGGAAGACGAACAGATTGACCGTGCCGTTGCGCCGATATTCGAAGTCATAGCGCTCAAGCTGTCCCGGCGCGGCCGGGATCGGCAGACGCTCTTCCCCGATCAGCTGGCTCGGGCTCTCGTCGAAACAGACCACCGGCCGCTTCGGATTGGACGCTTCGCCATAGAGGTCCAGCACATCCTCCATGCGCGCGACGTACTCGGCGTCAACCTTCGGAATGCACCACATGTCCTTGCGCCACGGCTTCAGGTCGTTCTCCGCCAGTCGTCGGCGCACGGTCTCGCGCGACATTCAAATCCCCATAGGCCCTAAAACCTAAACCGACGCGGATTATATCCCGCGGTTTCCTCCCCTGAGGCTTGTCCGACACCTGCCGCAAGAGCCCGCGCCACCCGCTTCGCAACGGCAGGCGTCCGACAACCCTTAACAACAACGGACATCAAATGCCTCCACTTTCCGTCACGTCAATGGGGTGACGCCAGCCCGGCCGGGCTGGCGGCGATTGCCGGAAAGAACGATGGCGCCATCGGCAACGCCGATATCGGCGGCGGCATCCCCCGAGGCACCAAGAACCGTTGCGTGTTTGAGGATCAGGTTCATCACGTGCCGCCCTGGCCATGATCGACGCGGCGATGGACGTGATAGTCCTGGCAGACGAGCCCGACGCAATGCGCCGACACGAACGCCGCCATAGCTTCCTTGCGGGCCTTGGGCGCCACGTCGATTTCCGCCAGCCTGGCCGTGGCGGCCGCAGCCTTGCGGCGCAGCGCGTCGAAATCGAATTCGGTGAACCGGCGATCCCGGAGCACCATGCGGCCGCCGGCCATGACGCTGTGGACGGCGCTCGAATCCTCGCAATTGACGATCTGGTTAGCGGCGTCGTTCAAGGGCACGAAGTTGACGTTGCCGAGGTCGAGGAAAACGATATCCGCCTTGTGCCCCGGCGCGATCGCGCCGATCACGCCGTCCAGGCCCAGAACCGCCGCGCCCCCGAGCGTTCCGGCCTCCAGAACCTCCCAGGTCCCGAGCCAGTCCTCCGGGTCAGGGTCGGCGACGCGGGACACGAAAGCCGCCGTCCGCATCGCCTCGAACATGTTCTGATTGTCGGAGCACGCGGACCCGTCGGTGCCGATGCCTACGCCGACCCCCGCGGCCAGCATACGCGCCGCCGGCGCGATGCCGGACCCGAGCCGGAGGTTGCTCCCCGGGTTATGAGCGATGGTGGCGCCGTTGTCGGCCATGCGCGTCAGGTCGTCATCGTCGAGCCAGACGCAATGGGCGCCCGTGAAGCGGG
The DNA here is from genome assembly GCA_047517345.1 of Alphaproteobacteria bacterium. Classification (GTDB taxonomy): domain Bacteria; phylum Pseudomonadota; class Alphaproteobacteria; order UBA8366. The sequence continues at coordinate 1,045 of JAKZTB010000025.1, read as the reverse complement.
GCCCGAGCAGACCGAGATCGTCGATATGCGCCGTCAGGGTCTTGCCGTAGCGCGCAATGCCCGAGATTGCTTGCGGCTTGCTTTCGCCCAAATGCATCTGGACGCCGACATCGTATTCCTCCGAAAGGTCCCGGCAGCCGGCAATGAATTCATCGGAACATTGGAGCGGGATCGTCGGCCCCAGCGCCGGCCGCACGGCGTCGCGCGCGAAAGGCCAGTCGGCGAGTATTTTTTCGCTTTGCGCCAGATGGTCCTCGCGGGACGCCGCGCGCAGGCTTTCGACATGGCGGCGATGGCGTTCGGGCAGCGCGTCGAGCAGGCCCCGGGTGGCTTGGTAAAACCCCGTGTCGGACATCTGCGGCGCCAACACGACGCGCACGCCGACTTCCTCATAGGCGCGGCCGATCGCCGTGAGCCCGTCCACGGATGGCGCCGGGAACTCGAAATACATGTCGTAGGCCGCCGTGCAGCCCTTCAGGATCATCTCCGCGGCGTTCAAAAGCGCGGCCGTCCGCTTGTCCTCGAGGGTGAACCCGGCGGACACCCAGGGACTCGCGTTGAGCAGAAGCTCCAGCGACCACTTGTCGCGCAACCCTTTACCGAGGCTGCCATGGCCGTGCGTATGGGCGTTGACCAGTCCCGGGATCAACAACTTGTCCGCCGCGTCCACTGCGACGGCGCCATCCGGCGCCGCCAATCCGGGCGGCCCCACTTCGCGTATTGCATCGTCCTTGACGAGTATGTCGGCGGGCGCGGTCCGCCGCTTCGCCACATCGAGCACGAGCCCGCCGCGGATGACCTGAAAGTCGGGTAATTTGCTGGGCAATTTCGTTGCCTCCTAGACCGGATCAGGATCGATGCCGGGCATCAATCCTGTGAATCCGCTCGATTCTAATAGATAGAGCAAAGAAACATGATCAACGGTAATCGCCGGAGGCGATTCCCATTAATTCTGATTTGCTCTAGCCGCGGCTCGCCATGTGGCGGCGGCACCCCGACTACGAAATTAACCTTGGTCCGGGCAGTGCCGATAGCGGAGGTTTTG
>JAKZTB010000024.1:0-20706 GCA_047517345.1 Alphaproteobacteria bacterium | reverse complement strand
CAGGCAGTCCGACAAGCCTAAAAAGGATGTCTGGCTCCGGCCCCTGCGACGGGATTGGAAACGCACCCTCAATCGCTAAAATCGGCCGGGGCGAATGGAAACGCCCGCGCTGATTCCACGGCCTGAACGAACGCTTACTCCTTACCTTCATTCCACCGGCCCAACCCAACCATTACCGCCGCAGTGACGACAGATATGCGCTGTGATTGTATTCCGCGTGATTCCCAATAGATTCCCAACATGCTATTCTCGCATTGTTGGTGGAATCAAAAACCCCCGGAAACGTGAGTATTTCCGGGGGTTATGTTGGTTGCGGGGGTTGGATTTGAACCAACGGACTTCAGGTTGTGAGCCTGATTTTCTACTAAGCCAATCTACATAATAATGGGAACTCTGCGCGGTCTGCATTTTTTAGGCACTGTAGGGTACCCAAGCAAAAAACAGCCCCGAAGGGCTGTTAGTTAGGGCTTTGATTTTATTGGTGGAGCCGAAGAGAATCGAACTCTCGACCTCTTGAATGCCATTCAAGCGCTCTCCCAACTGAGCTACGGCCCCATGGGATTCGTCCCGCGCGGGACGGGACTCTTACAGGGACGGGCTGCGGCTGTGCAAGAAAATTCTCGGCCTCGCCGGGCATCCGTCCGGGATCACGAGTCCTTGTCGTTCTTGTCGCCACCGGCATTGACATCGACGATGTCGCCCTCGATTTCTTCTTCTGCGAGCAGTGTATCGTCGTCCGCGTCGCTATCGACATCGTCGCCTTTGTCGATTTCGGCGATCTGGGCGGTTAGGTCATCTTCATTACTCGCAGCCTTCGGCACTTTTTCGGCAGCCGCCTCGGGTCGGACACTCCGTGTGCGCTTCGACCGTTTCGCCACGGTCAGCGTAATTTTCTTATCGCATTTAGGGCAGACGATCGGGTCGCGTTTAAAATCGTAGAATTTAGTACCGCAATTTTCGCAACTGCGTTTCGTGCCCTATTCCGACTTCGCCAAAGTTCACTCCTTATTACGGTGTCTTACGAAATTTGCGCCGGATTGCCATGTTCGCCGCCACCTGTCAAAGCAAAATGAATAGTTGCCGACTAATAACAAGGAGGGTTGATAATGACTCTCGGCAGACCGCTGTTCCGGTCGCGCATGCGGCCCGCCGGAGGGCGTCGAAAAGCCTTGACGATGCCGATGCGTAGTCGCGTCCCTGCCGCGGTTATCGCCTGCGGCTTCCCTCTTGCCCGGCGGGTCGCCTGCGGCTTCCCTCTTGCCCGGCGGGTCGCCTGCGCGACCGGAACGGCGGCCATTGTCAACGTTCCTTGGTATGAGCCATGTTCCGCCCTAAAATTTCATGTTAGAGAAGGCGCGGCGAACCGCATCCGAATTCGACGAGGCGATCCACTTGACTTCTCTGATTTCAACCGCCGCGGGCGCGCTTGCCGGCGCGACGTCGCTACCTGGCGACAAGTCCATATCGCACCGCGCGCTGCTGCTCGGGGCCCTCGCCGTCGGCGAGACTGTCGTGCATGGCCTGTTGGAGGGCGAGGACGTCCTCAATACAGCCGCGGCCATCTGCAAGCTCGGTGCCTCTGCGGTGCGTGACGACGATGGCGTGTGGCATGTCCACGGGGTCGGTATCGGCGGGTTGCGCGAACCGGAATCGGTTATTGACTACGGAAATTCGGGAACCGGCGCGCGGCTTCTCCTGGGCGTATTTGCCGGGCATCCGATCACTGTCTTCCTCACCGGCGACGCCTCGCTGTGCAGCCGGCCGATGCGCCGGGTCGTCGATCCTCTCTCGCGCTTCGGCGCCCGTTTCGTCGCCCGCAACGGCGGGCGGTTGCCGCTTGCCGTGACTGGTGCGACCGATCCGATGCCGGTGACCTATCGGCTGCCGGTCGCCTCCGCGCAGGTGAAATCGGCGGTGTTGCTGGCCGGGTTGAGCGCGCCTGGTCATACGACGGTCATCGAACCGGAGCCGACACGGGACCATACGGAACTGATGCTGCGCCATTTCGGCGCCGAAATTGAGATAATCGAAGGCGATGACGGCGCCGCGCATATCCGCCTCACGGGTCAACCGGAGCTGACCGGCCGCAAAGTCGTCGTGCCGGGCGACCCGAGCTCCGCAGCGTTTCCGGCCGTTGCGTCTGTGGTCTCTCCGGGGTCCGAGGTGACGTTGACCGGGGTCGGCATGAACCCGCGCCGCACCGGACTGTTCGAAACATTGGCGGAAATGGGCGCCGATATCGTCCGGCAGAACGAACGGGTTGAAGCCGGTGAACCGGTCGCCGATCTGCGCATCCGATCGAGCCAATTACGGGGTGTCGCGGTGCCGACCGCGCGGGCGCCGCGCATGATCGACGAATACCCGGTACTCGCAGTGGCCGCGGCCATTGCAGAAGGCGATACGGTCATGCGAGGGATCGGTGAACTGCGCGTCAAGGAAAGCGATCGTCTAGCCGCGGTTGCGCAAGGCCTAACGGCGTGCGGCGTATCGGTGGAAGAGGGCGAGGATTACCTGGTCGTACATGGCCGCGGCGGGCAGGCGCCTGGCGGTGGAACGGTCGTAACGGATTTGGACCACCGCATCGCCATGAGTTTCCTGGTGCTGGGAACGGCGAGCGATAAACCGGTTGCGGTAGATGACGCCGGCCCAATCGATACCAGCTTCCCCGGGTTCGTCGACCTGATGAACGGCTTGGGCGCCAACATAAAGGCCGGTAACTCGTGATCATTGCCGTCGACGGTCCCGCCGCATCGGGCAAAGGCACGTTGGCGCGCCGCATCGCCGGGCATATGGGTTACGCTTATCTCGATACCGGGAAGATCTATCGCGCCGTCGGGTTTCGTGTTCTCGAGGCGGGGGGCGACCCGGAAGATCCGGACGCCGCGCTTGAGGCGGCGCAGGCGTTGGTGGCGGGCGACCTGGACAACCCCGAACTGACGAGCGACCGAGCCGCCGTTGCCGCCTCCAAGATTGCCGCGATGGCGCCGGTGCGTGCGGTACTGCTCGGCTTTCAAAAGGACTTCGCCGCCGCGCCGCCAGCCGGCGCGGCCGGTGCCGTGCTCGACGGCCGCGACATTGGCACTGTGGTTTGCCCCGAGGCGGCGGTAAAACTGTTCGTGACAGCGGAGGTCGAGGAGCGCGCCAAGCGACGGCATAAAGAGTTGCTTGACAAGGGAGAGCCAAGTATATATTCGCGCGTGCTGCAGGCGTTGAAGGACCGGGACGCCCGCGACAGCAATCGTTCGGCGGCGCCTTTAATTGCTGCGTCGGACGCCATCGTGATCGATACGAGTGCGATGGATCCGGATGAAGCGTTCGCTTCGGCGCTCGGCTCCATTCGGCAACATACCGGTTGAAATTCGCTTGCGTGGAGTACGATCGCGACCGTCCGGCGAGGGCGGGCGACAGAAACACGCGCTGAATGGGTTAAGACCGCCGGATACAACCGGTCGGCCGGAATAAATCGAGTGTTTGAAAGGATGTACGTAAAACATGGCTTCTGACGTGGTGGAAAAAGAAAGTTTCGCCGATCTTCTGAACGAGACCTTTGGCAGCAAAGGCAGTCTCGAAGGGTCGGTGGTGAAGGGTCACATCATATCGATCGAAAATGATTTCGCGGTGATTGATGCGGGCCTTAAATCGGAAGGGCGGGTGGCCCTGAGGGAATTCAATAGCGGCGACGGAAACGAAGAAATCCGCGTCGGCGACATCGTCGATGTCTATCTCGAACGGATGGAAAACCGCAACGGCGAAGCCGTCCTGTCGCGCGAGAAAGCGCGGCGCGAGGAAGCCTGGGCGCTGTTGGAGAAAGCTTTCGAGGCCAACGAGCGCGTGACCGGCACCATCTTCGGCCGGGTCAAAGGCGGTTTTACCGTCGACCTATCGGGCGCCGTGGCATTCCTGCCGGGCAGCCAGGTCGACATTCGTCCGGTTCGCGACATCACGCCGCTTCTCGGGTCGCCGCAGCCGTTCCAAATCCTGAAGATGGACCGCAGCCGCGGCAATATAGTTGTTTCGCGCCGCGCTGTCCTTGAAGAAAGCCGCCAGGAACAACGTGGTGATCTGATCGCTAATTTGAAGGAAGGCCAGGTCCTGGAAGGCGTGGTCAAGAACATCACAGATTACGGTGCCTTCGTCGATCTTGGCGGCGTGGACGGATTGCTGCACGTCACCGATATCGCGTGGCGGCGCATCAACCATCCGACCGAAGCGTTGCAGATCGGCCAGACCTTGAACGTGCAGGTGATCCGCTTCAACCCGGAAACACAGCGCATCAGCCTCGGCATGAAGCAGCTCGAAGCCGATCCGTGGGAAGGCGTCGAGGCGAAATATCCGATCGGCACCCGCTTCACCGGACGCGTCACCAACATCACCGATTACGGTGCCTTCGTCGAACTCGAGCCCGGTGTCGAAGGTCTGGTTCACGTGTCGGAGATGAGCTGGACGAAAAAGAACGTTCATCCCGGAAAGATCGTTTCGACCAGTCAAGCCGTCGACGTCATGGTTCTCGACGTCGATCCAAACAAACGCCGGATTAGCTTGGGCCTCAAGCAGACCATGGCGAATCCCTGGGAAGATTTCGTCGAGAAATTCCCGGTCGACACCGAGGTCGAGGGTGAGGTCAAGAACATCACCGAATTCGGCATCTTCATCGGACTGTCCAACGACATCGACGGCATGGTTCACATGTCCGATATCGATTGGCAGGTGGCGGGCGAAGAAGCGATCCAGTCCTATAACAAGGGCGATATGGTCAAGGCGAAGATCCTCGAAGTCGACGTCGAAAAAGAGCGTATCAGCCTCGGAATCAAGCAACTTTCGGAAGACCCGTTCGCTGGGAGCGTGGTTTCGATCAAGAAGGGCGCGATCGTTACCTGCACGATCACCAAGGTTGTCGACGACGGTATCGAGGTGACAGTCAACGACGTCATGTCCGGCTTCATCCGCAAGGCCGATCTGTCGCGCGATCGATCCGAGCAACGCCCGGACCGTTTTGCTGTCGGCGAGAAGGTCGACGCTCGTGTCACCATGGTGGACAAAGCGGGCCGGAAGCTGAACCTGTCGATCAAAGACAAGGAGATCCAGGAAGAGAAACAGGCGATGAAGGACTACGGCAGTTCCGATTCAGGCGCCTCTCTCGGCGACATTCTAGGCGCTGCATTGCAGTCGAAAAGGGAAGCGGAAGAGACCGCCGAGCCGGAAGACGAATAGGGCAATTTCCAGTCCAACAGCCTCTAGGAAACCGGCGTCTTCGGGCGCCGGTCTTTTTTTGGGCAAAAAATCGATAAAACCCTTTAGATTACGGGGCTTGTCGCTTGACGGGCGGCAAATGCTTTGGCACGCTCACACCATGTGAAGCGAAAGCTTTGCCTGAACAGGGAATGAAACCGAGACCGGCTCAGATTTACAAGAGGCCGGCCAATCGAAAAAGGAATATGCCGCGATGACCAAGTCGGAACTGATCTCGCGCATCGCCGAAGTGAATCCGCACCTTTATCAGCGAGACGTAGAACGCATCGTCTCCACAATTTTCGAAGAAATCTCCGCTGCGCTCGAGCGTGGCGACCGGGTTGAACTCAGGGGGTTTGGGGCATTCTCGGTCAAATCACGGGACTCGCGGGTTGGCCGTAATCCAAGGACCGGCGAATCCGTCCAAGTCGATGCGAAAACCGTCCCGTTCTTCAAAACAGGCAAGCAGTTGCGCGAGCTGATAAACGGTTCATGAAATTCGTCTACTGGGTATTCGCGGCAATCATGATCGTTGCCGCGGTGCTGTTCGCCTTGAGCAATCGGCAGCTGGTCGAATTCGGAATTTGGCCGCTGCCTTTTGTCGTGGAAATTCCCGCGTACGGATTCGGACTCGGTGCATTTGCCGTCGGATTTTTCTGCGGCGGGTTCGTGATCTGGCTGCGCGCGATCGGTGCGCGGACACGTGCAGGAATGAACGCCCGTCGCGCGGAACGGCTGCAGCGCGAACTGGACGCCCTGCAAGCGCGGGACGCGTCCTACAAGAAGGAGGATGCGCCTTCTACCTCTGTCGTTGCGGTACCCGAAACGCCAATCTCGATGCAAAAATCGGTTGGCGCCAGCTAAACGCACCTAATGCGAGGCGTCTACCTTTCCCTGAGCCAGCGGTGTAGAAAGAGCGCCGACCGAGAGCCGTCGCGCCTTTGGAGGAACCATGCGCAAACCAACCGACCGAATTTTTGTCGCGCTCGACACGACGGATGTCGAAGAAGCGCGAACGCTTGCGCGGCGGCTCAAAGGCTCTGTCGGTGGCGCCAAGCTAGGCTTGGAGTTTTTTACGGCCAATGGTGCCGGTGGCGTACGGTCTGTGGGCAAGGCGGGATTGCCGCTTTTTCTCGACCTCAAATTCCATGATATTCCGAACACGGTTGCTGGAGCGGTCCGTGCTGCGGTCAATCTGCGGCCGCAGATCATGACGATACATGCCGGCGGCGGACCGGCGATGATGCGTGCGGCGGCGGAGGCGGCAACCGAGGCGGCCAAGGAGCAGAACACCAAACGGCCCCTCGTCGTCGGCGTAACGGTGCTGACCAGTCTCGACAACGACGATCTGGCGGCGGTGGGGCAGAACGGTCCGCCGGCGGACCAAGTCGTGCGTTTGGCGCAATTGGCCCGAGAATGCGGCCTCGACGGTGTCGTTTGCTCGCCGAAGGAAGCCGGCAGCGTCCGGGAGGCCTGCGGGCCGGACTTCAAGCTGGTCGTGCCCGGCATCCGGCCAAGTCTCAGCTTGTCTGGCGATCAGAAACGTACATCCGGGCCAGCGGATGCGGTCAATGCCGGTGCCGATTACCTGGTCATCGGTCGCCCGATCACGCGCGCGCCCGATCCCGCGGCGGCGGCCCGTGCCATGGCTGCGGCGTTTACATAAAGCATTCGGACATGAACGTGGCGGCGAAAATCTGCGGTATCAACGATCCCGTCGCGATGCGGACGGCGCTCGAAGGCGGTGCGGCGCATGTCGGTCTCAATTTCTATCGCCCCAGCCCGCGCTATGTGACACCCGCGCAGGCGGCGTCTTTGACGGCCCTGGTTCCGGAAGGGGTCAATCGGGTCGGCGTGTTCGTCGATCCGACGGATTCCGAAATCGACGCCGTCCTGTCCGAGACGCCGCTCGACTTGCTGCAATTTCACGGTAGCGAAGGGCCGGATAGGGTCGCCGCGCTACGGTCGCGCACCGGCATCGAGGTCATGAAAGCGATCTCGATCGCCGATGAAACCGATTTCGCACGCGCGGACGGGTACCTTGACGTCGCCGATTGGCTGATGTTCGACGCGAAACCGCCGAAGGATATGGTGGACGCGCTGCCGGGCGGAAACGCGCTCAGTTTCGAATGGCAATTGCTCGGCGGGCGAAAATGGCCATTACCGTGGATGCTCGCCGGCGGGCTCGATGCGGAGAATGTCGCCGAGGCGGTACGATTGTCGAATGCGGCGGTTGTCGATACGTCGTCGGGCCTGGAAGACGTTCAAGGCAAGAAGAACCCGGATAAGATCCGCGCCTTTCTCGACGCCGTTTCCGCCTTGTGAGAACGACGGTAAATCCGATACAAGGCCTTTGGCGCGGTGTATTAATAGCGCCGCCGATGCGCGCGGAGTGACGATGGAACAGGTAAATACCTTTCGCCAAGGACCTGACGAAACAGGCCATTTCGGGCTGTTCGGCGGGCGTTTCGTCGCCGAGACGTTGATGCCCCTGATCCTGGCGGTCGAGCAAGCCTACGCCGCCGCGCGCGACGACCCGTCCTTTCAAGCGGAATTGGACGACTATCTTAAGAACTACGCTGGCCGGCCGAGCCCGCTTTATTTCGCGCAACGCCTGACCGAAAAATTCGGCGGCGCCAAGGTCTACTTCAAGCGCGATGAGTTGAACCATACCGGTTCGCACAAAATCAATAATACGTTGGGCCAGATCCTGCTCGCCCGGCGCATGAAAAAAACCCGCATCATCGCCGAGACCGGGGCCGGCCAGCACGGCGTCGCGACGGCGACGGTATGCGCGCTGTTCGATCTGCCGTGCGTCGTCTATATGGGCACGACGGATATCGAACGGCAGCAGCCGAACGTGTTTCGCATGAAACTGCTCGGCGCCGAAATCGTGCCCGTTACCAGCGGTACCGGCACCTTGAAGGACGCGATGAACGAGGCGCTGCGCGACTGGGTCGCCAATGTCGATTCGACATTTTACATCATCGGTACCGCAGCCGGCCCGCATCCCTATCCGGCGATGGTGCGCAATTTCCAATCTGTCATCGGCCGCGAGGCGCGCGAACAGATGATGGAGGCGGAAGGCCGCCTGCCGGATTCGCTCGTCGCCTGCATTGGCGGCGGCTCGAACGCGATCGGGCTGTTCCATCCGTTCCTCGACGATCCGTCCGTGCGCATGTTCGGCGTGGAGGCGGCGGGCCACGGCATCGACACCGGCGAGCATGCGGCGTCCCTGACCGGCGGACGCCCGGGCGTCCTGCACGGCAACCGGACCTACCTGCTGCAGAACGACGATGGTCAGATTCTCGACGCGCATTCCATATCCGCCGGGCTCGATTATCCCGGCATCGGGCCGGAACATTCCTGGCTGCACGAGTCCGGTCGCGTGAACTACGTCTCGGCCACCGACAAAGAAGCGCTCGAGGCGTTCCAGCTGTGCAGCCGTATGGAAGGAATTATCCCGGCGCTCGAACCGGCGCACGCATTGGCGTACGTTTCGAAGATCGCCGGCGACCTGCCGAAAGACCACATCATCTGCATGAATATGTGCGGTCGCGGCGATAAGGATATTTTCACGGTCGCCGAAGCGTTGGGAACCGAAATATGACGTCGGCAGCGGATTCCGGCAGGATCGCGAAACGGTTTGCGGCGCTGAAAACAGCGGGCCGCGGCGGCCTCGTCACGTTCCTGACCGCCGGCGATCCGGATCACGATACGTTCGAAAAAATTCTGCTTGGTCTGCCCGAAGCGGGCGCGGACCTGATCGAACTGGGCATGCCGTTCAGCGATCCGATGGCGGACGGCCCCGCAATTCAAGCTTCCTCTTTACGCGCGCTCAAGGCCGGCGCGGATATGGGGCGCACCCTCGGACTCGTGAAAAGCTTCCGGGCTCAGGACGGCGATACGCCGATCATTTTGATGGGCTATTTCAATCCGATTTATAGCTACGGCGTGGAACGCTTTCTGACGGATGCCCGTTCAGCGGGAGTCGACGGGTTGATCGTCGTCGATTTGCCGCCGGAAGAGGACGAAGAGCTATGCGTTCCAGCGTTGAAGGCGGGCGTTAATTTCATCCGCCTCGCGACACCGACGACGGACGACGAACGATTGCCGACCGTGCTGCAAAACACCAGCGGCTTCGTCTATTACGTTTCCGTTCTGGGCATCACGGGGACGAAGGCGGCGGCGGAAGCCGAGGTCAAACAGGCGGTGGAGCGGTTGCGGCGGCATACGGACCTTCCCATCGCTGTCGGCTTCGGTATCCGGAGCACGGCAGCCGTGAGCGACATTGCGTCGACCGCGGACGCAGCCGTGGTGGGCTCGGCCATCGTTTCTCGTATCGCCGACGATCTCGACGAAGAGGATCGCCCGTCGGACGGTCTGGCCGGTAAGGTCCACGAATTCGTTCGCGAACTGGCCAGCGGGCTGCGCTCGTGAACTGGTTGACGAATTTCGTACGCCCCAAGTTGCGGGCGCTGGTCAACAGAGACGATGTGCCGGAAAACCTGTGGCACAAATGCCCCGGATGCGACCAGATGATTTTCCATCGCGACCTGGAAAAGAACCTGCATGTCTGTCAGCACTGCAATCATCACCTGCGTATCTCCGCCGATCGGCGCCTTTCGATTCTGTTCGACGACGGTGCTTACACGCGGGTGAAACTGCCGGATGTACCCGACGATCCGCTGAAGTTCCGCGACCGCAAGCGCTACACGGACCGGCTCAAGGAATCGCGGTCGAAGACCAAGGAACGCGACGCCGCGGTCGTTGCGAGCGGCCGGATCAACGATCTGCCGGCGGTCGTCGCGTTGTTCAATTTTGAATTCATGGGTGGATCGATGGGAGTGGCGGCCGGTGGAGGTATCGTTGCCGCGGCCCGCCTGGCCGTCAGCGAGCAAGCGTCGCTGATCGTCAACCCGGCTTCCGGCGGCGCGCGCATGCAGGAAGGTATCCTGTCGCTGATGCAGATGCCCCGCACGATCATCGCCGTGCAGGAATTAAAAGAAGCCGGCTTGCCTTACATCGTCCTGCTGAGCGACCCGACCACCGGCGGCGTTTCCGCGAGCTTCGCTATGCTCGGCGACATCCATATCGCCGAACCGGGCGCGACGATCGGGTTCGCGGGGCGCCGTGTAATCGAGCAGACGGTGCGCGAGATCCTGCCGGACGATTTCCAACGCTCGGAATTCCTTTTCGATCACGGCATGATCGACTGCATCGTACCGCGCAGCGAATTGCGCGAGACGCTGGGCCGGATCATCGCGCTGCTGCGGCAACCACGTCCTGCCGAGGATCAGCCGGAAGCGGATGCCTCGCTGCAAATTCCGCTTTCCGACGATGCCGAGGCGGACGAAACGACACAGCAAATCGGCTGACATTGTCAGCTGATCCCAAGGACCCGCGCAGCAGCGACGCCATTCTGGTGCGGCTCATGTCGCTGCACCCGAAGAAAATCGACCTGACGTTGGGCCGGACGCTCGATCTGCTGGAGAAGCTCGGCCGCCCGCAAGACCGGCTGCCGCCCGTTGTCCATGTCGCGGGCACCAACGGCAAAGGCTCTGTGATCGCATTTCTGCGCGCGATTCTAGAAGCGGCGGGCAAACGTGTGCATTGCTATACCTCGCCGCATCTCGTCCGGTTCAACGAACGTATCCGGCTCGCCGGCGAGATCATTCCGGAGACGCAACTGTCGCAGCTGCTCGGCTATTGCGAGATCGTAAATGACGGCTTGCCGGTCACATTCTTCGAAATCACCACGGCTGCAGCGTTCCGCGCCTTCGCGGAGACGCCGGCGGATATCCTGCTGTTGGAATGCGGCCTCGGCGGGCGGTTCGACTCGACCAACGTGGTCGACCGCCCGGTACTGACCGCGATCACGCCGGTCTCGATGGACCATACCCAGTTTCTGGGCGCGACCCTGGCCGAGATCGCGGGTGAGAAGGCAGCCATCCAAAAACCCGAGGTACCTTCTGTGATCGGCGAACAGCCTCGCGAAGCGTCCGCGGTAATCGAACGGCGTGCCGCCGAAATCGGCGCGCCGGTACATCGCCACGGTGTGGAATGGGGCGTTTCAGGCGGTGCGGAAGGCCTGCGCGTCCGATCCGGCGTGACGATCCGCCAATTTCCGGCACCGTCGCTGTTCGGCGCGCATCAACTCCACAATGCCGGTATGGCGGTCGCCTGCACCGAGAAGCTGAACGGATTAGGCATTACCAACGCCGCGATCGCAAAAGGGATGACCCGCGCGATATGGCCGGGCCGGTTGCAAAGGCTTACCCGGGGGCCGTTGGTCGAACTTCTGCCGCAGGGATGGGAATTGTGGCTCGACGGGGGCCATAACCCCGCTGCCGGCAAAGTACTAGCCGAAGCCGCGCGCGATTGGACCGACCGTCCCCTCGATCTCGTTTTCGGTATGCTGAGCACGAAAGATCTGGCGGCGTTCCTAAAACCGATTGCGCCGCTGGTCCGCGCCTCCGCCAGCGTCGCGATTCCCGGCGAAGAGGCGAGCCTTTCGGCATCGGAAGCGGCACAAGCCGCGCGGTCCGTCTTGCTGCGGGCGACGCCGTCGGACGATGTTTCGGAGGCCATCCGGACACTGATCGTCGGCGTGGACGAACCAGGACGAATTCTTATTTGCGGATCGCTCTATTTAGCGGGCGGAATTCTCGAGCAGAACGCTTGAATTCAGTCTGCTCCGAGGCAAAAGAAAGACCCCGCCGCAAGCGACGGGGCGATCCGAAACTTTAACGTGATCGGGCGCTAGACGACCGATTCGACCCATTGCTCGAGTTGCGATTTCGCCAAGGCACCGACCTTCGTCGCGGCGACCTGACCGTCCTTGAAGATCATCAAGGTCGGAATGCCGCGCACGCCGTATTTCGCCGGCGTCTGCGGGTTGTCGTCGATGTTAAGCTTGGCGACAGTGATTTTCTCGCCCATATCCGCAGCAATTTCCTCCAGCGCCGGCGCGATCATTTTGCACGGGCCGCACCATTCGGCCCAGAAATCCACCAGAACCGGTTGGCCGGATTCGAGAACGCTGCTGTCAAAATCGTCGTCAGAGACCTTTATTGTTGTCATGTGCGGCACCCCTGCATCTATTTCTGTTTTATGCGCTTCAAACAGAGCGTCCTTTTCCAGAAGACTCTAGGAAGCACCGAAGTAGCGGTCAAGCTGTCGTTCATCCAGTGAAATGGTGTGCGGTCCGTCGGTCCACAAGAGCACGCATCGAATTGCGCGGCGAGGCCAGATATTCCGCAAGACCGCGCGATATGCTGCCATCTGCCGGAGGTAGCCTTCCGGCACGTCGCTTTCCCGTTGCGGCGCGGGACGGTTGGTCTTGTAATCGACGATCAAGATCTCGTTTTCGCGAATCACCAGCCGATCGACCTGTCCGGAGACGATTTCCGACCCTTTCGGTCCGTCTATTTCTCCCACAATAGGCGTTTCCGCATGACTGCCGGGAGCGAAAAGCGGCGCGAATTCGGGTGTTTCGAGAATTCGCATGACTTCCTCTGCGATCGAAGCGCTTTCGTCAGCCGTCAACCGCTGAACCGGACGGCTCAGGAACGCGATCGCGGCCTCCCGGCGGCGGCCTTCGGGCAATTCGGGCAATGTCTGCAACAGCCGGTGTATCAGAAGCCCGCGTTTGAAACGGTCGCCGCCGTCGGTCATCATCGGCGGCAGGACGGGCGGGTCGCCGGACGGGCGCGACGGCGCCAGCGGCCGCGGCGGGATCGGTTCCGCTGGCGGCGGCGCTCCCATCCAGTCTGCAGCCTCGGATTCGGGCGGCGGTGCGCCAGAGATAGGGGCTGGCGGCGGCGAGATTGTTTGCTCGGACGACACGCGAAAACCCACGCCGTGCCAGTCGCCACCGCCGCGGAAATCGAACGGTTCGGCAATGGGTTCTACGCCGTCGCGGATCAGGCCGTACCAGCTTGTATCGGCCGGTTCCTGTTGCCCATGCCAGCCGCAGACCAACAGGCGGTCTTCCGCCCGGGTCATGGCGACGTAAAGCAGGCGGCGATACTCTTGATCCCGCCGCCGATTGGCCTCGGCCCGGGCGGAAACGCAGATCGGCGGTTCATGCACCCGGAGAGGCGGCCAAAGGGGAACGCCGTCCAACCACAAAATCGGCGGGCTCGATCTCGGCGCGGTCGCCGTATCGGGCAAGATTACGATCGGCGCTTGCAGGCCTTTCGCACCATGCACCGTGATGATCCGGACTTCGTCGCGGCCGGTATGCTCCAGATCGCGGGTTACCGTCGCGTCGCCGGCCTTCAACCAGTGCAGAAAATTTTGCAAAGACGGGATCTCGGCGCGTTCGTGGGCGAGCGTCAGGTTCATGAATTCTTCGACCGGATCTTCCGCTTCGATGCCAAGCCGGGCGACGATTCGTTGCCGGCCGGTTTCGCCGTCGATGGTCCGATCGGTCAGAATGCGCGCGAAAATTTCATATGGTGGCGCAAAATCGACCATGCCCAGCAAACGCGTGAGCCAACCGCGCGCCGCCGCGTAGCGCTCGTTTTCCGGAGACAGTTCCGTCAATCGCTGCCACAGCGATTTCGCTTTGCGATCGTATGCCAGATTGAATAAATCGTCGTCGTCGAAGCCGATCAGCGGCCCTTTGAGCACGACGGCAAGGGTCAAATCGTCTTCGGGCAGTAGCAGGAATTCGCCCAGGGCGACCAAATCCATGACCGCAAGCTGCTCGCTCAGCACCATCCGGTCGACGCCGGCTACCGGGATGTCGTGCGCTTTTAAGGCGCGAACCATTTCCGCGACAAAGCGATTGCGCCGGCGCACGAGGATCATGATGTCGCCGGCGCGCACCGGACGTCCTTTGGATTCCAGCGTTTCGTTTCCGATCCAACCGGCGATGCGCCGTGCGAGCGCCTGTGCAAGCCGCTCGGAGGGGCTATCGACCGGCACGCGTGCGGTTGGCGGGGTCCAGGGCGCCGGGTCGGGCGAATCGCGCGGCCCGATCAGCGGCCACATTTCGACCAGACCGGCCTGGCCCTCTCGTACGGCTCGGTGATCGATGCTTTCGCCTGCGGCGGCGACGCCGTCATGGGCGGTATCTTGTTTGAATACGGCGTCCACAGCTTCGAGGACCGGCGCCGTGGACCGGAACGACCAGTTCAGCTCGACATCCCGCCATCGCGCCCTGGCAGCTTCGATGCGAGTCCTGAAATGACGCCGCATCTCTACGAAGGCGTCCGGGTCGGCGCGCTGAAAACTGAAGATCGACTGTTTCGGATCGCCAACCGCGAAGACCGTTCGGGTGTCTTCCCGCGCGCCGGTTCCCGCGAAAAATTCCTCTGCGAGGGTTGCGACGACGGTCCATTGATCCGGGTTCGTGTCCTGCGCCTCGTCGATCAGGATATGGTCCAGCCCGCCATCCAGCTTGAACAGAACCCAGGCGGCATCGACATTCTCGCGCAGCAGCGCGATGGTTTTGAGGATGAGGTCGTCATAATCAAGACGGGCCTGGATGGCCTTCGAGGATTCGTAGGCATGGAGCAGCGCCGTACCGAGTTGCAGGAGCGCGACCGTCGCCTGAGCCGTAATCGTAGCCCGGCATTCCTCCATAACGCGGCACAGCCGAGCCGCCTCGTCGGCCAACGCATCGACGGCGTCCGGCGCCGTATCGGCGGTCTTCTTGGTAATCAGCCGGGCACGCGGCGTGCCGTCCTGTGTCAGGAATCCGAGCGCATAATCCTGGAATGCCGCCGCCCGGCCCGCCATATCCGACGCCAGCCAACGCGTTATCAGGCGACCGCGCGGCTGATCGGTCTTTTCCGTTCCCGTCATCAGGGCTTCCGCGGCCAAAGCCAGGGCGGCGCCATCGATGTCGTCGTCGCGGCAGGCACCGGCAACGACGTCGTCGACGCTTCGGTCCAGCGCAACGCCGAGCTTGTCGGCGACGGCGCTCGCGGCGCCGTCCGGGCCGCCATGCGTTTCGATCAACCGGCGAAGGCGGCCGCGGTCGCGCGCGAGCAACGCCATCAACTCGCTGAAGGAATCCTCTTGAATGTGTTCCGTGACGACGGCAAGAGCATCGGCGAGCGGTCCGCCGGTGCGCGCCGCCGACAGCACGGTGTCCCGTGCGGCGATTAGGATTTCCGCAGCGCTGCGTTCGTCGATCGCCTCGAAATGCGGTGCGATTCCGGCCTCCAGCGGAAAGCGGCCGAGCAGCGACTGGCAGAAACTGTGGATGGTCTGGATTTTCAAACCGCCGGGGACGTCGAGGACGCGGGCGAACAGTTGCCGCGCCAGGTCGAGTTGTCCGTCGTCGGGCGACCGGTCGAGAAGATCGGCGACCTGTTCGCGCACGTCCCGGTCCGGCTCCGTCGCCCACAGAGCGAGGCGCTGATTGACGCGCTGCGCCATTTCCGCCGCCGCCGCCCGCGTGAAGGTGAGGCAGAGGATACGCTCGGGCCGCGTACCGCTGAGCAACAAGGCGAGAACACGATCGGTCAGTACGCTCGTTTTGCCGCTGCCGGCGGATGCGGCGACCCAGACGCTGGTTTCCGGGTCGGCGCCCTGACGCTGGACGGAAGTGGCTTCTGCGGCGACATCTGCCCTCATCCGCTGCTCCACTCGAAGGTTCGGGCGAGGTGGGTGTAGTCGTTGTAGCGGGGCGCCCATTCCGGGCGTGGCGTCGCGGCATAAGGTGTCGCCGGGTCATCGAAGGCAGCGACGAGCGCCCGTAAGCCGTCAAGCGCGGACCGTGACAGAGCACCAATATCGCCCGGCAGCGGATGCTCTTTGCCCGGCGTTTCGCCACCGCTGAGCCGCCAATAGGCGAGGTGCTCCACAAGACCCGCCGGCACGGATTCGAAGCCGCCGGCCTGCAGAATCGCCGCTTCCAGCGCGAGTTGCGGCGAAAAACCCAAATTGACGTCGCCTTGCTTCGGCACTGCACCGGTCTTGTAGTCGATTATTTCAAATCCGCCTGCCGAGAGCACGTCTATCCGGTCCGCCTTTGCCGACAGGACGAAGTTCCCCATCGGCCCGTCGACAGTCAGGCGGCCTTTGACTTCCGAGATGGATTTGTCGATCTCGCTTCTTCGGTTCATTTCGAAGGCGACGAACCAATGTGCTATGCGGACGAAGCGCGGCCACCAGAAGGCCCGCACCGTCGGCCTTCCGAGCGCCGCGCCGAATGCCGATTCGCCGAATGCCAGGACCTTCTGGAGCGCGTCCGGCGGGAGCGTTATGGGATAGGCTTCGACGAAACGGTCCAGCGCGTCATGGATAAAAGTGCCGCGGTCCGCGGCGCCCGGATCGGCGTCGATCGGGTCGAGCGGCCGCAAGCGTAGAATATGGCGGGCAAATATCGAATACGGGTCGCGCATCCAGGTTTCGATCTGCGTGACCGATAACTGCCGCGGCCGCGCATCGGTCGGTGGGCAGGGCGCCGCCGGTGCGATCGAAATCGTTTTTTTCGGTTTGTTGAGCAGCGCGCGCAGCCTGCGCCAGGAATTTTCCGTCGAGTACAAGGCGTCTTCCGCGCCCGCTCCGCGCAACACCGCATCGAGGCGGGTGAGCCAGCGTGACGGGACGCTGGGTTGCCCCTCGGATTTGTCCGCCCGGGTCAGAACGACTTCGGGCGCCGCAAAGGCCTGGACAAAATCATGTGCCGTCAGCCCGATGCGGCGCTCCGGCAGGGGCAAGCCGAAAGACTGGCGCATAGGCCGGCTCAGCCATGGGTCCGGCTGCGGGCCGGGCGGCCAGATTCCTTCATTCAAGCCGCCGAGCACGACCAGATCCGCGTGCTGCAAGCGGGCTTCGAGCAATCCGAGGATGGCAAGGCGCGGGTGCCGACCAAATCGAGGCCGCACCGTCCAGCCAGCCATCAAGGCGTCCAGGAAAGGCCCATATGTCCGCGGTGGCATGGGCTTTAGTAAGTCGGCGGCGTCGCGTAACTCGGCGATGAATTGCGACAGCATTTCGCCGGCGTCGCCGGCCCATAGGCGCGTCGTGCCCGGTTCCACGTCCGTTGCGGCCAGATTTTCGGCGACCGTGACATGTGCCTCCAGGAGATCGCCAAGCGTTTGGGCATCGCCCGCAAACCTATCGACCAGCGGGGCGGTGATCGATTCAAGCCGGTCGAGCAGTTCGGCAACTGCAGCGACATTGCTGTCTTTATGGGCCTCGAGCGCGTCACGGAGCCCGTCGATGCCGCTGCCAGGCCGCGGTCCCCGCAGTACCAACCTTTCGAGAAGCCTCGCTTCCCGGCGCAATGTCGCAGTCGGTTTGCCCGCGGCGGTCAGCGGATGTTTCAAGACGGATAGCAGAGGTGCCGGCGCAAAGCCGTTGCTGACCATTGCGGCGATCAATCTCAGTAAGCTTCCCGGCGCGGTCGTCGTCATGCTCTCGCCGGCCGAATCGTCGATCTCAATATCCCAACGCCGCAGTTCCGCGGCGACCCGACGCGCGAGGACGCGGTCCGGGGTAACGAGCGCCGCGGTTTTTTCTTCGGTCTCCAACGCGTGCCGGAGAATGAGGGCGATGACGCCGGCCTCCTCCGCCGAGTCCGCGCAATCGATACGCTGCACGCCCGCCAAAGCATCGGCCGGTATTTCGCGGAGCGTCCGCCACGCCTGCGTGGTTTCGGCCGGCCGCATGGCCTCGGCGATAAGCGCCGTGCGCGGCGACGGCCGATTGAGCCCGGACCAGTCTTCGACATCCTCCGGCGTTCGGTCGAGCCGCTTGAGCAGCCGTGCGAGATTGTATTGTGGGTGGCTTTGGTCCTGCTGGATCGCCTCCCAGCTCGAAGGATCGTATATCAGGCCGGGCAGGACGACGCGGCCGTTCGGCAGGGCGGCGACGGTCGCCAAAAGATCGCCTGTCGCGGGGATCGTGCCGGTCGATCCGGCGGCGATGATTTGTCCGGGTGGCGGCGAGGCGGCCCACATCTTTGCGAGATTCTCAAGAAGGCGGTTGCGCCGCACCGCCGTGTCGATGCCGCCCTCTTCGGCGACGATAGCAGGCCAGTGTTCCGTCAAGATTTTCAGGAAATCGAGGACCTTTTGCCAATGTTCGGCGTAGACCTCCGGCGCGAGGCCCTTTAGCCCATCGAAGGAAAGCCGTTCGGTCTGTACCTGATCGAGCAGCCGTTCGAGTTCTTTTGCAAGACGTGTCGCCTGATCTACAGTGACGGGACCCGCCGGCGACTCCCAACTGAGGATAAGGCGCGCCAGCATCAGGCGTCGGCGCATCCCCGGTATGACCGGCGCCACGTCGAGATCGCCGGTTTCGGGGAGTTCCTGCAGTATCAGTTCGTCTTCATCGACATCGCCGAGGGAGCGCATCGCCGGCAAGAGCAGGGACGTGCCATCGCTCGCGCGCAAAAACGCGTCGCGGAGCGCCCGGCACGCGCGCCGGGTGGGCAGCAGGATCGTGTAATCGAGGAGCGCTTGCGGAGAATCGCCGGCTTCGGCGAGAACGCCTTTCGCCAGCGCATCGACGAAAGAACTGTCGGGCGGGATCGAGTAGACGCCCGCCATCAGCGGCTGTTCACCGAATCGTTGCCATGGGTAATTTCGTATTCCGCGACTTCACGCTGTTGCGGCGTGCCGACATGGAACCATTCGCCGTCATGCACGATGCCGAACAACCGGTCGGCTTCCTCCGCGCGATCATACAGAACGTTGAGCGAGAAAGCGCCATCGGGGGCGTCCGCGAACAGGCGTGGATGCAGGATCTGTACACCGGAAAACACGTAGGGGGCGATGGCTTGCTCCAGGCGGCGCGTGGCGAAACCTTCGCTGTCGAGAAAAAAGTCGCCGCGACCCGCCGTGCCGCGAACACCGACGGTCCGTTGAAATAGTAGTAACGCGTCCATTTTTTCGTCGTCCCAGGTGCGCGTCAAACGCGTCAATGCCCGGGTTGGCCCGTCCAGCCAAACCGCATCGCTGTTGACGACGAAGAAGGCGTTCTCGCCAAGTTGCGGCAACGCCTTCTTTACGCCGCCGCCGGTTTCCAACAGCTCCGGCTCGGGTGAGAATACGATACCTTCGCGCTTCGCCAGATAGGCATCGAGCATTTCCGCCTTGTAGTGCGTATTCACCACGATGCGCGTGACGCCGGCGGCGGTCAGATGATCGAGAACGCGGTCGATGAGTGTTTTGCCGGCAAGCTGGATCAGCGGCTTCGGCCGCGCGTCGGATAGGGGCTGCATCCGAGTTCCAAGCCCGGCTGCCAGGACCATTGCGGTCGCTATCGTTGGGTTGCATTTCGTCATGGCGCGGTCGTCTGTTCGGGTATCGTTCGGTATTCGGGTGGCAGGTTGCGGTCGAACCATACGCGCATGGCTGCCAACGCCGGATGTGTGAGGCCTGCTTCCAGCCAACGCCAAACCCGGGGAAGATGGCATAGATATTCCGGCTTGCCGTCGCGCCTGTCGAGTCGGGTGAAAATTCCGAGAATCTTCGCGCTTCGCTGGGCGCCGAGAATGGCATAGGCGGCGCGCAGCGTGTCCGGGTCGATTCCGGGGAAGGCCGCGAGATAGCGATCGAGCGCGCGCGTCGTCAGGTCAGCTGGGACGTCTCGACGGGCGTCTTCCAGCAAGGAGACGAGGTCATATGCGACCGGGCCGATAACGGCGTCCTGGAAATCGAGCAATCCGCAGGCCTTCACACCGGGACGTTGCGGCAACCAAATCATGTTGTCGACATGATAGTCGCGAAGCACCAGCGTATCGGGAACGTTTCGGGCCATGGCGAAAAGCGCGCGCCACAATTCCCTGTATTCACGCCGCGCCTTATCTAAAGGGGCCGCATTGGATACAGCCGGTAGGTACCAATCGAGCAACAAATCGGCTTCCGCCATCATCCGCGCATCGTCATAAGGCGGCACATTCGGGGATGATTCGAAACGCGAATGCAGCGCGATGAGAAGGTCGACGGCGAGCATGTAAAGCGGTTCTTCCCGATCCGGCGAAGTTGCAAATACTCGCGTATAGGTGTCGTCGCCCAGATCTTCGAGCAATAAAAACCCATGCTCTGAATCTTGCGCAAAGACCTCCGGGGCGCTTAGGTGGAGGTCGCGCAAAATTCCGGCAATGGACAGGAACGGCCCGACGGCTTCTTTTGCCGGTGGGGCATCCATCAGTACGGCCGAGCGCTTCTCCATCGACAGCCTGTCGTATCGTCTGAACGACGCGTCGTCGGCGAGCGTTCGCCTGCAGGCAGTGGCCCAACCGTGTTGGGCGAGAAATTCAGCGATGCGGTCCTCTCGATCAACCATCGCGGAACGACTCTAAGAGCCTGGCTCGTAATATGTTGTTGATTTCATGGCCTTTGTTTACTCGCTGGTTAGGAAGGGTTCGCGCCGCGATGCTGGCGGCATCGCAAGCGGACGCTGACGCGGTCCAACGATTAAACAAAGGCCACCCGGAGGGTTGGCGCTTCTCGGCCGGCTGGTGCGTCGCGGCCCTTGGCCGATGCCCGGCATCGCCCGGCGGGC
>JAKZTB010000023.1:0-10323 GCA_047517345.1 Alphaproteobacteria bacterium | reverse complement strand
AACACCGGAGCTCAATGCTGTCGTAGTCGTCCCGAAGAGCAATGCATACTGACATGGCGAATCTCCTTCGCCAGCCTTGAATCACATCCAGCCCAAAAAGGGAATCCCTTGCGAGTCAGAATTTTGCGCCGTTGGTATTACATCTCCGACAGGTACGGGTTTCGCAACCCGGAATCGAGCTGGCAGGGCACACCCGACATCGCCACCGTGGGCGACAGTTATACGCAGGGAAACTGCGTCGACGACGGACATAATTTCGTCGACCGCTTGCGTACCGACTATCCGAAAACGCTGAACCTCGGCCAGCGCGGCAATGGCCCCTTCGCGATACTGGCCTCGATCCGCGAGTATCTCGGCGAGCGCCGCCCCAAATTCACGATTTGGTTTCATTACGAGGGCAACGACATCCCAAGCGATTTGATGCGGGAGAGGCGAACGCCGTTGTTCCAACGCTATTTGGAACCGGATTTCTCACAACACCTAAGTGACAATGCCGAGGCGGTATCCGCCGCGTTCGCCCGCTACATCGATCGACGGCTTGCGAGCGCGTCGGAAATTTCAAAAAATGGCAGGAACCAATCGCAAATTTGGTTATCCAAGGTCAAATCGAAACTAACCCTTTATCGGCTCCGCAAACGACTTGGTTTCGCAAACTTTCCCAGCCGGGAATTGATCGAAACTTTCCGGGCCGTCCTAAAGCGCGCGAAAAGCGACGTGGCGCGTTGGGACGGAGAGTTCTTGCTGGTCTATCTGCCGACCCGGCGGCGGTTCACTTCGGCGGGCGAGCGGCGAAAATTGGATCGATATCGTAGAAGGGTTATCGGCGCCGTACGAGCGCTCGAAATCCCCATCCTGGACCTGACCACGGTGTTCGAGACGCTGCCGAAACCCGAACAACTATATGACGAGCATTTAACCAAAGCGGGCCACGCCAAGGTCGCGCAAGAAGTCCAACAGTTTTTGGAGAGCAGAAAACATTAACGCACCGCCTTTGCGTTATTCGGTTTGAGCTCTTCGCGAAGGAATGAGGTCGACCACTCATGCCCCAGCATATCGGTATCGTTGCCTGCTCTGCCGAGGGCGCGGCGCTTTGTTACAAGACGATCTGCGTGGAGGGCGCGGACCTTTTCGGTCCGCACGCCCATCCCGAAGTCACGATGCACACGCCGTCGCTGGGGGACTATGTCGACTGCCTCGACCGCGGCGACTGGCGCGGCGTCGGTACGTTAATGCTCGCTTCGGCGAATAAGCTGGCGCAGGCCGGCGCCGACTTTCTGATCTGTCCCGACAACACGATCCACCAGGCGCTTGCTTACGTCGAACCGAATTCACCGCTGCCCTGGCTGCACATCGCGGAAGAGGTTGCCGCGGCAGCCGATGAACGCGGCTTCAAGCGTCTCGCCCTGACCGGCACACGCTGGCTCGTCGAAAGCGACGTTTATCCTGAAAGGCTCGCGGCGCGCGGATTGGAGTTCGTGCGCCCGACTGCCACCGAGCGCGAGGAGATCAACCGCATCATCATGGACGAGCTGGTGCAAAGCGTATTCACCGACGCCGCCGTCGTCTTTTTCCAGCAAGTCATCGGACGTTTGAAGGAAGAAGGCTGCGATGCCGTCATCCTCGGCTGCACCGAGATACCGTTGATCCTGGACGACGCCAATTCGCCTCTGCCGACGCTCGATTCCACACGCCTGCTGGCGCGCGCGGCGCTGTGTCGGGCTGCGGACGCGTAGATCGATATCAGCTGACAGGCTTCCGAGCGTTTAGTGGCGCTCGTTGATCCAACGTCGCAACACCTCGACGGCGCGCACGGGATGACGGTCGACGGCCTCCCCGATTGCCTTCAGTTTCGACTTGTCCTTTACCGGCAGCGGCGTCTGCCGTAACCGCTTCGGCTTCGCGATTTTCTTCGGGTTCGTTCGAAATGCCATCGCGAACGCTCCCCTCCCTTAGTGGAACTCGACGTATTCGTACTCGATCGGCTGGCCGTGGATGCCACGGCGCGGCGGCGCGATCCAGGACGCCATCTTACCGAGTTCGGTCACCGGTACCATCAGCGACTGAACGAATTCGCGGTCGCCATCGGTCGGCAGCCAGTCGTCGCAGCGTTTCGCCCATTCGGCGGCGTCGATGATCTTGCCCTCCGGTGTCGCGTTAACAGCGGCGAACGCGCCGATCGCGCGACTGAACGCATCGTGCGGCAGGGTCAGCTCGAAATCGATGCCGTGTTCCTTGATAATCTTGTTGAACCGGTTCACGCCGCGCTGGCTGTCCTTGGTGTAATCCGCGCGCAGCCGCTCGTTGCTGGCAGTAATCGCCGGCACCTCGAGCGAGACGATCTTACCGTCCTCGAAGGCCGGCACGGTGTAGACCGCACCGTCGAGCCGGTGATCGTCATCGATCTTGGTTTCCTGAAAGCGGCCCTTTAGCCCCATGGAGAAGTAGTTCGCGGCGTTCGTCGACCGTTCCTGCCCGAACAGATCGAGGCAGATCGAATAGTGGAAGTTCATCCATTTCTGGATCGTCGGCAAATCGACAACGCCGTATTTACGGACATCGTCGGTGTTGTGCTCGCGCATGACTTCGCAGGTGCGCTGGACGATGCGAGCGATGCCGGTCTCGCCGACGAACATGTGGTGGGCTTCCTCGGTCAACATGAAACGGCAGGTCCGCGACAGCGGATCGAAGCCTGATTCCGCTAAAGAGGCTAGCTGGTATTTGCCGTCGCGGTCCTGGAAATAGGTGAACATGAAGAAGGAGAGCCAATCGTCGGTGCTCTCGTTGAAGGCTTGCAGGATGCGCGGTTTGTCCACGTCGCCGGCATGCCGTTCCAGCATCATATCCGCTTCTTCGCGGCCGTCGCGGCCGAAATAAGCGTGCAGCAGATAGACCATCGCCCAAAGGTGACGGCCTTCCTCGACATTGACTTGGTACAAGTTGCGCAAATCGTAAAGCGACGGACAGGTCTTGCCGAGCCGCCGCTGCTGCTCGACCGAAGCGGGTTCGGTATCGCCTTGCGTGACGATCAAACGGCGCAGCTCCGATCGGTATTCGCCCGGCACGCTCTGCCAGGCCTGCTCGCCCTTATGGACGCCAAAGCCGATGCTGCGGTCTTCTTCGGGCGGCGCCAGGAAGATGCCCCAGCGGTAATCCGGCATATGGACGTGCCCATAATTCGCCCAGCCGTTCTTGTCGACGCTGATCGCGGTGCGCAGATAGACCGAGTGGTCGCCGCTCTCCGCCGGACCCATATCCTCCCACCATTTCAGGTAGGCCGGCTGCCACCGTTCCAGGGCGCGCAGCAGACGCCGGTCATCGGCCAAATCGACATTATTCGGGATCGTTTCGTTGTAGTCGATGCTCATGACTTAGATTCCATATGCTGGGTTCGGCCGGAATGGATCGAATTCGATCCACTCCTCGGTTATCAGTTTAAGAGCAGATTCACGCGGTTGTTGGATCGCCACGGGCGATTCCAATCAACCCCGATCTGCTCTAGTGTCCTGATCGTGAAATTCAAATGATTGAATTTCTCGTGAATCAGCACACAAACTATTTAAATCTAGTGTGATTCAGATCCAGAATCTCACCGCATTCAATGCGGCGAACTTCAGAATCATCACACTAGACACGCTTCCGATCGAAAGCCGCCTGCTTCCCTGTACCGAACAGTTTCAACGCCCCCTCGTCTCCAACCGCGTTCGGCCGCTGGAATATCCAGTTCTGCCACGCGGTCAATCGTCCGAAAATTTTTGTCTCCAACGTCTCCGGGCCGGCGAAGCGCAAGCTCGCCTCCATACCCGTCAGCGAGTCGGGCGAGAAGCTGTGCCGTTCCTCCACCGCAAGCCGCACCTCATCCTCCCAGTCGATATCGTCGGGAATGAAGGTCACGAGGCCCAGTTCCTCGGCACTATCAGCTTCGATATCCTCGCCGATCTCGTCGCGCAACGCTTCGATCGCATCGTTATCGTCGAGCAACCGGGTTTCCAGCCTTGTCAGCCCATTGCCCATGGGCAGCGGTCCGAAATTCATACCCGTCATCCGAACCGTCGCCGGCGGCAGGTTCGACTCCTCGAAGGTGCCGTCCAGCATATAGCTGCGGTCCGCCGCCAGCGCCAGCTCAAGCAGCGTGCCGGTGAAACACGATCCCGGTTCGATCAGCGTAATCATGCTGCGCGACGACACGTCGAGGCGCTTGAAGGACCGCTTCAGGTACAAGGTAATTTCACGGACCAGCCAGTCGCCGCCGTGCGCCTCAAGCAATTTATCGTATGCTGCGACTTTGGCGCCGTCGCCTTCCGTACGCAGGACCCACGTCCCAAGCTCGGCCTCGTTGGCGCGCAAATGCAGGATCACGTCGTCCAGATCGCGCGCCAGCGCGAGGGGCCAGAACGCGACTCCCGCGTTATGGATGTCCGCTAGATCCGCGGGCGCCGCCGCTTCCGGGCCGCGCACCGAAAACTGCGCCGCACCGTTTTCCCGATCGAACCTAACCGTGAGCGTATCGTAGCGAAGTTCGGATTCGCTGAAGTCGCGGTTCAGCGGCGTCAACGCGATGCCTTTCGCGCCTTCTGGCCGCTCGGCCGCCGTCGCGAACTGCTGCGCACGTTCGGTCGCAACGTCACGCAGTTTCGACCGCGGCACCAACTCGTCGACCAGCTTCCAATCGAGCGCCCGCTTGCCGCGTACGCCCTCGGTGACGGTGCAGAAGAAGTCGGCCCGGTCGCGCCGCACCCGGCGCTTGTCGACAACCCGGGTCAAACCGCCGGTGCCCGGCAAAACCGCCAGCAAGGGGACTTCCGGCAGGGAGACCGCGCTCGACCCGTCGTCGACCAGCATGATGTAGTCGGTTGCCAGCGCCAACTCGTAACCACCGCCCGCGGCAGTCCCATCGATCACCGCGATATAGCGTTGTCCGGAATTCTCGCTCGCGTCCTCGACACCGAACCGGGTTTCGTTCGTGAACTTGCAGAAGTTGACCTTTTCAACATGGCTCGACTGTCCGAGCATCGCGATGTTCGCCCCGGCGCAGAACACCCGGTCCATCGCCGATGTCACCAGTACGGCGCCCACCTGGGGATGCTCGAAGCGCAACCGCTGGACCGCGTCGTACAGCTCGATATCGACGCCGAGGTCGTAGGAGTTGAGTTTCAGTTCGTAGCCCGGCTTCAGGCCGCCCTTTTCGTCGACATTCAAGATCAACTCGGCGACCGGTCCGTCGACGCGCAACGTCCAATGCCGATACTGGTCCGGATGGGTCGCAAAATCGATCATGTCACCACGCCGTCTTTGTCCAAGACAATTGTCTAAGCAATCGGTCTAGCACAAGCAACCTGCAAGATGTCACATGGAACGCGCGGTCCGCAGCAGGCGAAACGGATCGGGAAGGTGCGCCAATATGCGGCCGGCGCGCGCCATGACCTTCGGCACGCGAAACACGTCGGCGACCCGGCGGTCGAGAAACGCCCAGGTCGCCTCGAACCCTTCCGATTTGTCGTTCAACCAGCACAGCAAAGTAGTGGAGTAGACGCCGGCCAGTAGGGCGCGCTTGCTGTAGAAATTATAATCTGTGGACCTGTCGCCCGCCGCATACCACATGGCGTCGACGGTGCGGTATAGCAGCCTGGTCGCCAGCAACGCGTTTTGCGGCATGGCGAGCAGGGTCAGCCCGCGGCGCACGGCCTCGCGGTGTTCGGTATTCTGTTCCAACCGGATGCGAACCGCTGCGATGATACGTTCCCTCACCTTCATCGCCTCCAGATCGCGCCGTTCCAGTTCCTCCAGCATCACGCGGTCGGCGTACCGGCTGTGGCAGGCGATCATCTCCGCCGCGCCGCCCAGGAAGAGGCGCCGCGCGGTCGCGGCATCGTAACCGGCAGCGGCAGCCCCGCGATTGAGGGCGGTTTGCCCCCAACCGTCGAATGGCACATGGGCGAGCGCCGCCAGGAGAATCTGATCGCGAATCGCATCGTTGCCTTTGCCCGTCATGTGGATTCCTCTTCGAGCTCTTGTTCTTCCTCTGCCGACTCGTAGTGCCGCAGTTCTTCGCGGAACATGAGTGTCGACAAATCGGTCATGCGCATCGGATACAACACACCGTCCAAATGGTCGCATTCGTGCTGTACCACGCGCGCGTGAAATCCCTCCGCGACCCGCTCGACCGTTTCGCCGCCGGGGGTGACGCCCGAATACCGTATCGATGTCCAGCGCGGCACGAGCCCCGTCAGACCCGGCACCGACAGGCAGGCTTCCCAATCCTCGTCGACATCGTCGTTCAACGGTGTGATCTGTGGATTGACCAGCACGGTCAGCGGCACCGATTCACTGCCCTCTTCCTCACGGTCGGGCGGCATATGAAACATTACCACGCGAAGCGGCACATGGACCTGAGGCGCGGCCAGTCCGGCCCCGTCCGCATCGGCAAGGGTTTCGAACATGTCCTGGATAAGCTGCCGAATCTCCGGGGCCGTCGGATCGGCGACGGTTTTAGCGGGATCCCGCAGAACCGGGTGGCCCATTCTTGCGATCTTCAGTATAGCCATCGGGCGCTAATATGGTCATGCGGCCCGTTGGAAACCAGTGCGAAATAACCCGTTACGGCCTTCACAAGCAAAAAACCCTGTGTTATAAGCCGCACCCCATACTCTGTGGGACATCCTGTTTTAGGAGATTCGTTATCGTTCAGGTAGTCGTCCGCGACAATAATGTCGATCAGGCCCTTCGCGCGTTGAAAAAGAAGATGCAGCGCGAGGGTATCTTTCGTGAAATGAAACTTCGGCGCTCATACGAAAAGCCGTCGGAACGCCGTGCGCGGGAGCAGGCCGAGGCCAAGCGTCGCTATCGGAAACTAATGCGCAAACGGCTCGAGCGCGAAGGCTACTAGCGCAAACGGCATATCCGAGTACGTTATTGCGCGTCCCCTTGGGAATCTCGGGGGCGCGTCATTGATTCTGGGCACTTGACCGGAGCCGGAGCTTGGCGAAAAAACGCATCGGCGACCCCTGGATGCCGGCGGCTGAATACAGCCGCAGCCTGAAAGGTCTGTCCTTAAATTTGTTGGTTGCCGATGTGCCGGCATCCGTCGCCTTCGCCGAAACGGTCCTGCAAGCCCAAACGGTTTATGCCGACACTGATTTCGCCGTATTACGGCGCGACGGGTCGAGCTGGATCTTCCACGCCGATCATACCTACGACAATCATCCTCTGGCCGGCTTCGTTACCGGCCCGGAAGGGCGCGGCGCCGGCGCCGAGTTCCGGATACACAATCTCGATCCCGACAACGCGGAACAGCGCGCCAGGGACGCCGGCTATACGATTCTTGCCGGTTCTGCGGACAAGGGGCACGGGTTGCGCGAGGTCAATATCCTCGATCCCGACGGTTATTGCTGGGTCCCGGATACGCCGGTCGAGAGTTAGGTGGTCCGCGTGACTACATCTCAATCCGGTCTTCGATGATGCAGCCGACACGCGCCAACAGGTCTTCCCGCCCGGGTGCGGCGACTATTTGAACGCCGACGGGTAGCCCATCGACCGTCCCGCAAGGTACGCACAACACCGGCACGCCGGCGATCGCCCATAAAGCCTGCAACGGCGACCAGCCCGAATCGTTGCCGTACCGCGGCGCAACGTCCTCGACCCCCGCATCGAGGAACACGGTTTCTCCCGTCAAATAATCCAACAATTCGCTCCGCATCGCTATGGCGTCACGGCGCGCCTGCTCGTAAGTACCGGCGTCGATCCGGCGACCCTGATCGATCCTCGCTCGCGTCTCTTCGGTCATCAGATCCGGAACCCGGTCTCGGTCGCGTGCGAGATTCTGCGACAGTTCGTAACTGAATATTGTCTCGTAGCAGATCTCCGCCTTCACGAAATGCGGCGGCAGACGAAAGCGGGCAGCGTCGATCCGCTTGTCGGACAAGGCCATGACGGCTCGATTGATCGCGGAACGGCTTGCCGGCTGAATCCGATAGCCCGAAGGGCTGTCCAGGATACGGACCGTCAGCCCGTCAATCATGCGCGTGCGCGCGTCGCGGAAGTCCGGAATGGCGCGCCTGCCGAGCAACACCCGGCCGACAACGCCGACATCCGCCGCGTCCCGCATGTAAAACCCGATGCCTTCCAGCGACGGCGCCAGCGAGGTCATGCCTTCCGCCGCAAAGGCGCCACGGGTCGCCTTCAACCCGTAAACGCCGCAAAAACTTGCAGGCCGCGAGATCGCGCCATCCGGGCGCACATCGAAGGCCAACGGTACCATTCCCGCCGCAACCGCTGCCGCGCCGCCCGATCCGCCGGGCGACCGGTCGTCCGCATGTGGGTTACGGGACGGGCCCGGGCCGAAGCATCCGAATTCGGCCGAAGCCGTACTGCCCAGCACGATCGCGCCGGCGGTGCGAGCTTGTCCGATCAACGCGGCATCGCTCGCGGCCACTCGATCCGCATAGAGCGACGATCCGCGGGCGCATCTCATATCCTTGATATCGATGACCTCCGCCACCGAAACGGGGATGCCGTGCATCGGTCCGCGCTTGTCCGCGGGCATTCGGTCGAACACATATGCCCGGCGGCTTGCGTATTCGCCCTGGAATTGCGCGAACGCCCGCAGACGGTCGTCACGCGCCGCGACGCGCCGAAGACACGCCGTGATATAGGCGTCGACGCTAAGCTGACTATCCTTGATCGCCCTGGCAGCGGCGGCCAAGCCCAGAGCCGCGACATCGTTGCTGTCTTTCACGTCAACGTGACTTGCCGACGACACGGACCGCCTCCAAACTCGAACGCATGAAAAAGATATTCCTTGGCCTATTACTGGTCGTCTTTTTTCCACTTGGCAACGCAATAGCCAACCCGAGCTACTGGAAACGCGAGTGGCCGCGGACGGATTTCTCCAAACATAGCGTTGCTTTCGACGAAATCTTCTCCGGCGGTCCGCCGAAAGACGGCATTCCTTCGGTCGACAATCCGAAATTCGTGCCGGTCGCCAAGATGAAGGGGCTACCGGAGACCGAACCGGTTATCGGCCTGATCGTCAATGGCGTGGCCAAAGCATATCCCCTGCGCATCCTGATCTGGCATGAAATCGTCAACGACACGATCGGCGGGGTTCCGGTCAGCGTGACGTTCTGCCCGTTGTGCAATACGGCCGTCGTCTACGACCGCCGGCTCGACGGCAAGGTCCTCGATTTCGGAACCACGGGAAAACTGCGCAATTCCGATCTCGTCATGTACGACCGGCAGACCGAATCCTGGTGGCAACAGTTTCTGGGGGAAGGGATTATCGGCGAGATGACCGGCAAAACGCTAAAGGCGCTGCCGGCACGATTGGAATCCTGGGCGAAGTTCAAGGCGCGCGCGCCGAAAGGCCAGGTACAGGTTCCCAACCGCAGGGGCATGCGGCGGTACGGATCCAACCCCTACGCGGGTTACGATTCGTTGCCGAAGCCATTTCTCTATTCCGGTGAAATGCCCAAAAATGTACCGCCCCTGTCGCGCGTGGTCTCGGTCCAAGACCGCAGCCAGGGCTGGAGCCTCGATCTTCTGAAGCAGAAAAAAGAAATCCGCCTCGCCGATGGGCTGGTATTCCGTTGGGAGCCTGGTCAAAATTCGGCGCTGGGCTCAACCCTCATCGCGAAGGGTGCGGATGTCGGGAATGTCACTGCGCAGCGGAACGGAAAGGATATCCCCTATTTCGTGGATTTCGCGTTCGCGTTCCACGCCTTCTTTCCCAAGGCGACGATACACAGCAAATAGGCGCCACTTGTCGCTTCAGACCCGCAGCTTAAAGCATCTTCCCGGTCGTGTTCACGGGGGCTTCGATCTGCTGCCAGTTGTCACCGACTGCGACCAGACAGGTCATTCCGCCCGGTTTTGTGAAAATGATCGTCCAGGTCCCATTCTTCGAGGCGAAAACCTCGACGAGATTGCCGTCCGCGGCCAGTCCTGCGGAGCGCCGTTGCTTTTCGAAACCCGTATTGAGGCGATTCACGATATCGGCGCGCTTGCCGCATACCGACTGTGCCAAGGAAGGCGCTGCGAAAAATGTTATCGCCAACGCGGTGCCGAGTGCCGTCAAAGTCGAGCGTACCATTTGCTCCTCCTTCCGGGCGGCTGCCCGATAGACTATGCGCACCTCCCACTATCAACGCATATCAAGTTAAAGATTCCTTATTTATACAACTCCAAAACTTATTGCTTGCCTATCCGGTTAACGCCCATGACCGCTACATGTAGGGTGCCGCCACTCTCCCGAGTAAAGCTCGGCATAGGTTGGAGCAGAGGTGTCGCCCGCGATGCCGAGCAATGAGCGGAAGGCGTTGAACGGGTAGA
>JAKZTB010000022.1:0-7474 GCA_047517345.1 Alphaproteobacteria bacterium | reverse complement strand
CCCAGCCTACCATCAAGTCCCCCTGACGATCCTTCTGCTGTCCCATCGTCATCAGCGAATCCCCCGGTCAAATCAGAACGTCAAAGAATCAGACCAGGCCGCTTGTGTCCAGTGCCAACTTCGTCAACGGGCTGTTAAGCGCGTCCTTGGTCAGGTTCTTGAAAATGTCGTGATATTTCAGGTCGAGATGGGCCTCGAAGTCGAGATCGCTGCCTTTCTTGAAGCCGTCGGACTCGATCGTCAACTAGGCGTCGAAGGCGCCGCCGAACTTGGTGTCCGTCGACAGTTTCACGAGCTTGGGCGACAATTCCATGACGAATTTTTCCTCGAATCCCTTGAACAGCGTGAAATCGCCTTTCATCAAAAACAGCGGCGCCGTCTTCGGACCGCCCTCGATTTCCAATTCCGCGCCTTTCAGTGTCAAGGGTCCAAAGTGAATGGGGTCCAGCTTGCCGTCGAACGAGATTCCCTCAGTCGAGACATGGCCTTTGACCGAGCCCAACTCTTTGCCCTTCGCCCACAACGCGCCGGCTATGGCCATGCCGGCGCCCTCAATGGACAGTTTCTCCTCCAAATCCGCCGGCAGGTGCGCCCCCGGCGTCATGAAGGCGAAGGCGATGTTTTTGAATTCGGCGTCCAGCTTGCTCAGGCCGCCGGTCTTTATCTTCGTGTGTTTCAGGGCCTCGGCGATCATCTCCGACATCGGCAGCACGTTGAGGGTGCCGGCGAACGCGAAGGCTTCCGGTACGAAGCCGGCTTCCGGCAGGACCACCAGGTCGGCCGACGCCCGCACTTCCTCCTTGCCGATGTCGATCGTGCCGTCGATCAACAGGTCGAATCCGGCGGTCTCGTTGATGCCCACGGACAGGAACGGGTTCTTGAGCGTCAGGCCGTGAATGCCGGCGGCGTCCTTCCAGTCGCCCCGCATATCGCCCGCGACCTGGACTTCGACCGCGCCTTCCCGGTCGACCAGTTCGAAATCGACGTCGAAGATCAGGGTTTCCTTTTTGCTTTTCAGGTCGACGCTGGTCCTGAAGCCAACGCCCTGTTCTTCCTTGGAGAGCTCGATGAACAACTCCGTCTCGGCGCCGGCCTTGGCCTTCAGGAACGGAAAGCCGTGCTTGCTGGGAATTTCGATCTGAACGTCCAGTTTAACGCCCGGATCGCCGCCGAAGACGCCCTCGACGGTGCCGTCGATCTCCACCGGCTCTACGATCCCGATCTTGGCGAGCGCATTCTTGACGAGCTTGGGCTGCAGGCCCGGGTCGAATTGGGATATCACGTTGATGCCCGATGCGAGTTCCAAATCACCTTCGGGCAGCTTGCCATCCTCCTCGAAGAACTGCTGCATGGCCAGCGGCAGGTCGGCATAGGCGCTGGTCAATCCTTTGGTGGACGACAGGAGCCGCATCTGCGGCAGGACGACGTCCTTCAACAGTCCCTTGTCGTGGCCGACCAGCTTGCCCAGCGTGATCGGCTTTTCCAGGTTGAGCCCGACGTTCCAGCTTTTCTTGCCGGAGTCGTAGAATGCGACGGCATCGAGCGTGTCGCCTCTGAACTTGATTTTGCCACCGATGGCGCCCTTGGAAATGGTCGGCGAGGTGATCGTCATCCGCGTCGCGCCGGGGATATATTTCAGGTCCGGGATGGCATGCAGGCCGAGACTGCTGTTGGGCAGGGACAGCGCGAAATTCTGCAACTTCTTGTCCTCTACCGCCAGCTGAATGACGACTTCGCGCGGCTTGCCTCTCACTTTGAACGCGCCGCCCAGCTTGCCGTCCAGTTCGATTTCGAATGTGCCCTTAGATGCGGTAAGCGTCATTGCGACGTCGGTCAGGTCCAGGAACGACATGCCGAACGCGTTGTCCCATTTCAGTAATTTGTCGTCGGATGTCGTGAAAATGAATTTCTTTTGCCGCAACGCATCGGCGTCGATGGTCCCGCCGTATTTCAGCGTTCCGCCGCCCAGCGCCTTGGGGAACTTGATGGTGATGTTTTCCGTTGCCGCATCCAGGAAGGTCGGCACGGTGGCCCAGCCGGCCTCTTTCAGCCCTTCTTGGATGGTGGTCTTGGTCTGTGCTTGGGCGCCGCCCGCGATGAGGAAGAGGGAGACGATATAGAAAAGAAAACGCGTCATGATGTTTCCTTACCTGAAGCTTCGATCAATCGGACCGCCGGCTGCTATTCCTGCGCGCGATCATTGCGCGGGCAACGGTTCGCAGTTGTGCGATGCTACCGCACGGCTTTTCCAATACCCAGCGTCTGCGGCGGCGAAGGTCCGCAACGGATTAAGAGCAGATAAAATTGGCGCAAGAGCCAGCGGTTACCGGTACTTCCGACAAAGCGTGCGCATTACCCCCATTTACCGGAAGTTCTGGTGACTGGTGTCCAGTTAATGCGGGTTAGCCGACTAATATTTGCGGCCGCCAGAAACTTCGCTAGTTAACCCAATACGGACGTCGTGCTCGAAGAGGTTATCCGTCATTTGGGTTTCGAAGTTGGGTTCGATGCGAAGCACGGTCCGAACCGGAATCTATTCAATTTCGACGAATTGAGTTTGATAGGCAATTTACGCGGCGCTTCTTGTTGCTGGTATTTGTCGCTCGAATTCACCATTACCAGTGCCCCGTTGACGAGACTACCGTCGCCGGGTCACCATTTCGGATCCATTTACATAAATTCGGCGAGCGAGGAGAAGTAGAATGGCCGCGCCCATCGACAATCCCTACACGCGGGGTATGGCCTCATTTGTTTCCGGCGTTTCACTCGAAGCCGTTCCGGACGAGGTCCGCGAGCGCTTGAAACTCCTTATTCTCGATTCACTGGGCTGCGCGCTTTACGGCGCGGACCTGGAATGGACCCGGATCCTGATCGATACCCTGAGCGCCGTCGACGAAACGCGGCGTGTCGGCCTGTGGGGCACGCGGCATCGGCTTTCGGCGCCCAACGCGGCGCTGGTCAACGGGACCATGGTGCAGGGGTTCGAACTCGATGATGTCCACCGCCAAGGCGTATTGCATGTCGGGGCCGTCACTCTGCCGGCCCTCATCGCCATCGCCGACACCCGCCCGGGAATGACCGGCGCGGAATTTCTCGCCGCCGCCGTCGCGGGCTATGAAATCGGTCCCCGGGTCGGCATGTGCATGGGCCAGGAACATATCGCCCAGGGTTGGCATTCGGGCGCCACGGTCGGTGTTTTCTCCGCCGCCGCCGGCGTGGCCCGCGCACTGGGTCTGTCGACCGATCAAACCGTTCATGCGCTCGGCATTGCCGGCACCCAGTCGGCGGGCCTGATGGCCGCGCAGTTCGGCGCCATGGTCAAGCGCATGCATGCCGGCCGCGCTTCGCAAAGCGGCCTCTACGGCGCCTTGCTGGCGGAACGCGGCTTTACCGGCATTCAACACGTCTTCGAAGCCGAGTATGGCGGGTTCTGCTCAACCTTCTCGCGCTCTCAGGATCGTTTCGACCGCGCGCAACTGACCGCCGGGCTGGGCTCGAATTTCGAGATACTTCGCATCGCGTTGAAATTCTATTCCTGCGTCGGCTCGAACCAGACGACGCTCGACGCCGTCCGCCTGATCCGCGAGCAGCGCCCCTTCGAGATCGACGAATTGGATCGCATCATCGTGCACGCGTCGGAGGTGACATTCCACCATACCTATTGGAAGTACGAGCCGGCGGGCATGACCTCGGCCCAGCTCAATCTTCCCTTCTGCGTCGCGACGCTGCTGTTGGAAGGCGAGGTCTTCGTCGATCAGTTCGATGAGGACGCGATCGTCGATCCGGACCGCATCCAGCTGTCGCGTAAGGTCGAAGTGGTCGAGGATCCGGAAATTACCGCCAAGGGGTCGAAATTCCGTCATATGGTCCGCGTCGAATTGTTCCTGAAGGATGGCAGCCGGTTCGAGGAAACGGTAGAGTCTGCGCGCGGCAGCGAGCACCGCTTCGCCAGCGCCTCGGACGTCATCGGTAAATTCGAAACCCTGGCCGGCAAGACGCTGCCGGCCGGGCAGGTCGGGCAACTGCGCGACACAATTCTCGGCCTCGAGGATCTGCACCAAGCGTCCGAGATTGGACACCTGCTCTGTGCTCCGGCATCGTGATCGAGAATACGGCTAAAGAATGGAGGGACGTTGAATGACCATCACCAAGCGTTTGGGTACGAAAATCGCCGCCCTCGACCATGCCGACGTCACGCCGGAAGCGCTTCTCTGGGCCAAGCGCGGAATCCTCGATACCGTGGGCGTCACCCTGGCCGGGGCCGAAGAGGCCTGCAGCCGAAGAGTAGCCCAGATGGTCGCCATCGAGGACGGTCCGGCGGCACGAAAGGAGGGCGCCCTGCTGTTCGGGTACGGACGTAGAACGTCGGCGTCCAATGCGGCGCTGGTCAACGGCACGGCCGCGCACGCACTCGATTTCGACGATTGCAACAACACGCTGGGCGGACATCCCTCGGCGCCGATCCTGCCCGGCCTCATTGCCCTCGGGGAAATCCGGGGCGCCTCGGGGCGGGACATAATTTTGGCCTATCTGGCCGGCTTCGAAACCGAAACCGCGATCGCCAAGGGGGTCAATTTTCACCACTACGAGAAGGGCTGGCACCCGACCGCCACCCTCGGCACGTTCGGCGCCGCCGCCGCCGCTGCGAAGTTGATCGGCCTGGACGCCGAGAACACCGCTGCCGCGCTGGCGATCGCGGTGTCGTTCGCGTCCGGGGTCAAGGCCAATTTCGGCACCGGGACCAAGCCCCTGCATGTCGGCCATAGTGCGCGCAACGGGCTGACCGCGGCCCTGCTGAGCGAGCAGGATTTCACCGCCAACCTCGAGGCCTTCGAGCATCGGCAAGGCTTCTTCGAACTCTTCAACGGCGCGGGAAACTACGATCCGGACCGCATCGGCGAGGATTGGGCCGATCCCTTCAACATCGTGAAGCCGGGATTGGCGATCAAGCAATTCCCCTGCTGCGGCAGTACGCACCCGGCGGTCGACGCCATGCTCAAACTGCGCCGCGAAAACGACCTGAATGCCGAAAATGTCGCTCACGTGCTGTCCTGGACCCATCCGCGCCGGCTCTCCCATACCAACCGGCCCGACCCAAAGGAACCGCTCGACGCCAAGTTCAGCGTCCAGTACGTCCTGGCCCGGGCGCTCCTGGAGGGACAGGTGGCGATCGAGCATTTCGAGGGCGACGCCTTCAACGACCCGGCGGTACGCCGGATCATGGACCGGATAACGGCCGAACCCCACCCCGAGGCGGTCATGGAGACGACCGAGCATTTCTTCGCCGAGGTCACGGTAACGACCACGGACG
Organism: Alphaproteobacteria bacterium; assembly: GCA_047517345.1. Lineage (GTDB taxonomy): Bacteria > Pseudomonadota > Alphaproteobacteria > UBA8366. Next base: position 2,163 of record JAKZTB010000022.1, on the reverse strand, counting down.
GGCGAAAACTATCGACCTTTCTGGACCAGCCGGTCGGCCGCAGCCCGTCAAGCCCGCTGCCGCCGGGCGCGCTCGCCGCCAAGTTCAGGAACTGTGCCGGACGGGCCCTGGCGTCGGCGGCGGTGGAGGACCTGCTTGGCCTGATCGAGAGCCTCGAAACCGTACCGGATATCAGCCACATGACGGACATCATCGACACCGCGGCGGCCGAAAGCGAGACCGGCCGAAGACTTGCCGGTTGAGGAAGGAAAAGCCAGATGACCGATACGGAAAACGACGACATTCAGGCGGCGGAAGCCGACATTCTGGTCGTCGGCGCCGGTAACGCCGCGTTGTGCGCGGCTATTTCCGCGTCCGAGAATGGCGCCCGTGTGGTCATGGTCGAGGCGGCGCCCGAAGACAGCCGCGGCGGCAATTCTTTTTTCACCGGCGGCGCCTTTCGGTTCGCGTTCAACGGCGTCGAGGACATCCTCAAAATATTTCCGGAGATCTCGGAGGAAGAACGCGAAAACATCGATTTCGGCACCTATACCGAAGACCAGTATTTCGACGACATGTTCGAACTGACCCAGTATCGGACCGATCCCGATCTGGTTGAAACCCTGGTCAGAAGCAGTTTCGAAACCGCCCAATGGGTCCACCAGCAGGGTGTCCGCATGATTCCCGGGCTGGGGCGCCAGGCTTTCAAGGTCGACGGAAAATTCAAGTTTTGGGGCGGGCTGGCGCTGCATATTTCAGGCGGCGGCCCGGAGATGTTGAAGGCGCTGTACGCCAAGGCGGAAAGTCACGGCGTCAAGATATTCTATGAGTCGCCGGCCCTGGAATTGCTGCACGATGACGACGGAGTCCGCGGCGTTCGCGTCCGCCAGCAGGGCAGGACCCGCGAGGTGACCGCGAAGGCGGTGATTCTGGCCTGCGGCAGCTTCGAATCGAACCCGGAAATGCGGGCGCGCTATTTGGGCCCGAACTGGGACCTGGCCAAGGTTCGCGGCACCAAATTCAATACCGGCAAGGGTATCGAAATGGCGATCAAAATCGGCGCCATGCCCTATGGTCACTATTCCGGCGCCCATTCGGTGGCCTGGGACGTTTCGGCGCCGCCGTTCGGCGACCTGACGATCGGCGATCAGTTCCAAAAGCATAACTATCCCTATGGCATCATCGTCAACGCCAATGGCGAACGCTATGTCGACGAGGGCGCGGATTTTCACAGCCACACCTATGCCAAATATGGCGGCGAGATATTGAAACAGCCGGGCCTGTTCGCCTGGCAAATTTTCGACCAGAAGACGCTCCACCTGCTGCGCAACGAATACCGCATTCGCCGGATCACCAAGGTCACGGCCGACAGCCATGAAGAGCTTGCCGCGAAACTGGAAGGGGTCAACGCCAAGGGTTACCTGAAGACGATCCGCGAATTCAACGCCGCCTGCCCGACCGATATACCGTTCGATCCCAACGTCAAGGACGGCCGTTCGACCCAAGGGCTGGCGATCGACAAGACGAACTGGGCCAACCAACTGGACGCGCCGCCCTACGAGGCGTTCCGCGTGACCACCGGTGTCACCTTCACCTTCGGCGGTCTGAAGATCGACGGCAACGGGCAGGTAGAGGACACCACCGGGGTCGCGATCCCGGGCCTGTTCGCCTGTGGGGAAATCGTCGGCGGCCTGTTCTATCACAACTATGCCAGCGGAACTGGGTTGATGTCGGGCGCGGTGTTCGGCCGCCTGGCGGGGCGCAGCGCCGCCAAGCACGGCGATTAATCTTAAAGAGCATCAATCGTGGCTTTGGCAATCGAAAAACTGGCCGAACACGCCGCCGGGCTGAGCTATGACGATATCCCGACCGAAGTGGCGCGGCGGGCGCGGGACTGCATCTTAGATACCGTGGGTGTCGCGATTTTCGGGTCCGGTCTGCCCTGGAGCCGGATGATCGCCAATTACGCGCGCCGGACCGGCGGTGGCGGCGAATGCACGCTTTTCGGCCAAGACGACCGTCTCCATCCCCCCGCCGCGGCGCTAGCCCGGATTTCTCAAACCCATCTTGGCGGTGTGTCAAGTGGAGCTGATGAGCCGGGTTGTGGCAGCATTTGTGTGGCGTTGAGACAGTCTGGGCCGGGGTTGATCGTATGACGAGTCTTCGGAAGATTACATCGCGTCA